>CALZJE010000006.1 GCA_945787715.1 uncultured Ectothiorhodospiraceae bacterium
TTCCATGATCCAAGGTGTACTTCGTAAACAGATACGGGAGCGTGTTGCCAGTTTTGGTTTTGACGTTGCTCTAACCACTGTTGATCTTGCCATTGGTGTTGAGATTCTGTGGCAATAATTGCTGCGTTGTTAGGTCGTAATTCAAAAGATCGTGCATATGGATCAATTTTTTCGACGAGATGTCCGTTAAGGTCGAGAACTTCAAATTTATAGAGTTCTCCTTCCGCAAGGTCGGGGATAAAAAGTTCCCATACGCCATAGCCATCTCGCTTTTGCATGATGTGACGACGGCCATCCCAGCTGTTAAAGTTCCCGACTATGCTGACTCGTTGGGCATTTGGCGCCCATACCGCAAATAATACGCCTTCTATATTGTCAATTTTCTTTTTGTTTGCGCCAAGATGGTGATAGATATGCCAGTGATTGCCTTCGGAATGATGGTGCAAATCAAAATCACTGATCAGTGAGGTAAAGCTATAGGGGTCAATGTAGCGATATGTTTCGTTATTGCTATATGTCACTTGGATAGTGTAATGATCTTCAACATCAGAGCTATTGCCTTGCCAAATAAAATAGTCACTGCTGCCATCACGTAGCATGGGAATATTAGATGAGGATAAAGCAACTGATAGCGTCTGAGGGCTAAATACGCGAATCAATTTTTGACCGTTATCCAACTCATGTGGGCCAAGGTGATTTTGCGGTTTACTCGCAAAGGTTTCCCAGTGTTTGGGTGCGGTATTGTGTGTTAATTTTGTCATGCAATTATTAGCTATTTTTCTGATGGATTTAGGAGTTCATTGGCAAAGTAAAATAATTAGATTAGCAGTATATCCCTTCACTGATTTTTATTATACCTATCACTGATAGCTTTATCGAGAAAGTGTATATCAATTTTATTTTGTACTCCAGATACAAGCGAGCAATAGTTGATCTGTCGCGATGTCTTGCAATTAAAGTTATGCGATGAAGAAAGTTAGCATTTTATATCTGGAATATAATCCTGACGGATATCTGATGCGAAAAAATATTTATATTCTATACGCGATTAACTTCATTATGATAAAGTTATATTAAAGCGATAATTTTTTATGCAGACATTATTTGCACCATTAATTCTTGAGCAAATCTCTAATGATTTGTTTGGGCAGACTAAGAAGGAGGTGGGAAGTGGAAAATGAAGAGCCACGTTTTGTCAGTCGTTTAACAAAAAATACATTCGCTATTATTTTAGCTGGTGGCCGAGGTTCGCGATTGAAGCAACTAACAGACTGGCGCGCTAAACCAGCTGTTCCATTTGGTGGTAAATTTAGAATTATAGACTTCCCACTCTCTAACTGCGTTAACTCTGGCATTCGTCGTGTAGCGGTAGCGACACAATACAAAGCGCATTCATTGATTGGTCATGTGCAACGAGGATGGAGTTTTTTTCGTCCAGAGTTAGGTGAATTTGTCGAGTTACTACCCGCACAGCAAAGATTGCAAGAATCATGGTATACCGGCACGGCTGATGCTGTGTATCAGAACCTGGATATTATCCGCACCCATGATCCAGAGTATGTGTTGATCTTAGCGGGTGATCACATTTACAAGATGGATTATGGTCAGATGTTGGCACACCACGTATTGAAAGATGCGGATATGACTGTCGCCTGTCTGGAAGTTCCTATTGAGCAAGCTAAGGCATTTGGGGTAATGAGCGCTGATGATGATGGGCGTGTCGTTAAATTTAGTGAAAAACCAGAAAATCCTGAAGCCGTTGCTGGCAATCCTGATGTGGCTTTGGCTTCGATGGGTGTTTACATTTTCAATGCTAAATTTCTCTATGAACAGTTGATCAAAGATGCTGATACCACAAGCTCAAGCCGTGATTTTGGAAAAGATATGATCCCAAGCTTGATTAAACAATATAAAGTTCATGCCTTTCCGTTTCGAAATGATGTGACGGGTAAGCAGGCTTATTGGCGTGATGTTGGTACGGTAGATTCCTTTTGGAGTGCAAATCTCGAGTTAATTGGTATAACACCGGAACTAAATTTGTATGATAAAGAGTGGCCGATTTGGACCTACCAAGAGCAACATCCCCCAGCAAAATTTGTGTTTGATGATGATGGTCGCCGAGGGATGGCTGTGGATTCAATGGTTTCTGGTGGATGTTTGATTTCTGGCGCCTATATCAAGCATTCGCTACTGTTTTCAAATGTAAGTGTTCATTCATTTTCAATCGTGGAGGATTCGGTTATTCTTCCAGATGTTGAGATTGGCCGAAACTGTCGATTGACAAAAGTTATTCTTGATAAAGGCTGCGTGCTACCTCCAGGTACAGTTATTGGTGAAAATCATGAGGAAGATGCAAAGAAATTTCATGTCAGCCCTGAAGGTGTTGTTTTAGTTACACCCATTATGTTAGGTCAGAATTTACATCATGTCCGATGATAAAATTAAGCTGGTGTTGTGTTGGCACATGCACCAGCCAAACTACTATGATACTGCCAAAGATGAATATATTTTACCTTGGACCTACCTCCATATCATAAAAGATTATGTGGATATGGCTGCGCATCTTGAAGAGTGTGAGCAATCTGCCGCTGTTGTGAATTTTGTCCCAATTTTACTTGAGCAAATTGATGATTATTCACAGCAAATATCCGCTTGGGTGAAAAATAAAAGCACAATTCGAGATCCTATGCTCGCTGCCTTGGGGGCGGACAGCGTAAAGGATTACATGGATGCATCTAAATACCCATTGGTGCAAAGTTGTTTGCGGGCTAATGAAGAACGCTTAATCAAACGCTTTCCGGCTTATAAAAAGTTAGCTAAGTTGGCAAGATACTGCATAAAAAATGACGGTTATACTGAGTATTTAAATGAGCAATTCTTATGTGATATGTTGATGTGGTATAACATCGCTTGGATGGCAGAGACAGTTAAACGCGAAAATGAATTAGTTAAAAAGCTTATAACGAAAAATGGTGGTTTTAGTCGCGAAGACAGGTTTGCGCTATTGTCATTGATTGGTGACTTAAGTAGCAATGTAATACCTCGCTATCGGAAACTCGCTGAATCCGGTCGTGTTGAAATATCCTTTACCCCATACACTCATCCAATTATTCCTTTACTGTTAGATTTTGGAAACGCTCGTCAGGCAGTGCCTGATATGTTGCTGCCAAAAGCGAAAGAGTTTCCCGGTGGTGAGGAGCGAGTACGTTGGCAGTATGAAGAGGGCTTAAAAGTATTTGAAGAGCATTTTGGTTTTAAGCCAAAAGGCTGCTGGCCATCAGAAGGTGGTGTGAGTGACGATATGCTTGGCATTTGTGAAGAGATGGGTGTTGAGTGGCTCGCCACTGGTGAATCTGTTCTTCATAATAGTCTGCGCAAAGCAGAAATGTCACAACATGACTGCATTCACCATAGTTATCATGTAAAAAACAGTTCAGTGAAGTGCTATTTTAGAGATGATGGTCTATCCGATCAAATAGGATTTAACTACTCTTCATGGCATGCTGATGATGCGGTTAAAAATTTGATTCATCACATTGAAAATATTGCTAGCGCTTGTAAGGATAAAAACAATGCTGTGATTTCAATTATTCTAGATGGTGAAAATGCTTGGGAGTATTATCCAGAGAACGGCTATTATTTTTTAAATGCGTTATACGACAAACTTTCTTCCCATGAACAAATACAGTTGACCACTTTTTCTCAGTGCAATGAAGAGGTGACTAAAGTGCGGGAGCTTCCTTCGTTAACAGCGGGTAGCTGGGTGCACGGAACATTTTCTACCTGGATGGGTGATCCTGAAAAAAATCACGGTTGGGATCTCTTGTGTGAGGCGAAGCGTGTTTTTGATCGTGTAATGGCTAGCAATACCCTAAATATTGCAACGAAAGAGTTAGCAATTAAACAACTGGCAATTTGTGAAGGATCTGACTGGTTCTGGTGGTTTGGTGATTATAATCCCAGTGATTCAGTAAAAGATTTCGATGATTTGTATCGTAAACATTTGCAGAGGCTTTACGAAATTCTAAAAGTGCCAATTCCTCAAGTGCTTTATGAGGAGATTAGCTCAGGTGGTGGAGATCCGGCCGCAGGTGGTGTGATGCGACAAGGGAGTGAAAGCACGTAGTATGAGAAAAGCTGGTGTACTACTTCATCCAACCAGTTTACCTGGTAATCAGTCTAATGGTGAGCTAGGAAGAGATGCTTACAAGTTTGTGGATTTTTTAGCGGTAAGCGGCATACGAATGTGGCAGGTGTTGCCCCTTGGTCCTACTCACGATGATTTGTCGCCCTATCAGTGTTACTCTGCATTTGCGGGTAATATCGATCTGCTCTCCCTAGAAAAGGTACTGGAAGAAGAGTGGCTGCATGTGGGGGAGCATCATCTATTTATTGAATCTGTTCCGGATAAAAAAGCACTCGATAAAAATTCCTCAATTAAATTTTTTTACGGGCAGTTCTGTCAAAATGCCACACAAGAGCAGAAAAATGAATTTTCACAATTTGAAAGTTTAGAAAATCATTGGCTGGATGATTTCTCCCTTTTTTCTGTTTTAAAAGATAAATTTGTCAATTATAGCTGGGTATCTTGGCCAACACCCCTGCGAGATAGAAATCAATCCGCATTAGATGATGCACGTTTGCAATATTCTTCAGAAATTAAACTAATTAATTTCTCCCAGTTTCTATTTTACAAGCAGTGGGCTGAATTAAAGCGATATGCTAATCATCGAGGGGTTGAGATTTTTGGCGATCTACCTCTGTTTGTAGCGCATGACAGTGCGGATGTATGGGCCAAGCGTGAACTCTTTAAGTTGGATGGCGAAGGCCAGCCTACTGTTGTTGCAGGTGTTCCACCGGATTATTTTTCTGAAACCGGTCAGCTATGGGGGAATCCCATATATGATTGGGTAGCTATGCGGACTGATGGATACCAGTGGTGGATTGAGCGTTTCGAAGTGTTGTTCAGGTTGTTTGATCTTGTCAGGATAGATCATTTCAGAGGCTTGGAAGCTTATTGGGAAGTACCTGCAAGCCATGATACAGCGCTACATGGGCAGTGGATTGACGGCCCGAAAAATGAATTTTTTGAAGCTTTAAGACAGAAGTTTGGAGAAAAGCTTCCGTTGGTTGCAGAAGATCTGGGTGTGATTACTAGAGAAGTCGATAAGCTACGAAGAGATTATCACTTACCGGGCATGAAAATTCTGCACTTTGCATTTGATAGTGATAGTTTGAATCCATATTTGCCGCATAATCATGATGAGGAGTCTGTAGTGTATACAGGCACTCATGATAACAACACCACACTTGGTTGGTACGAAACATTGTCGGATGGTTCAAAGGCTCACATTGCGGAATACTTTGCTCATCCTCAAGAGGCTATGCCTTGGTTGTTGATTCGAGCGGCATTTTCTTCTGTGGCGGAACTTGCGATAGTTCCAATGCAAGATCTTTTGTCTTTAGGTGGTGAGGATAGAATGAATATGCCTGGTACCACTGAGGGTAACTGGTGCTGGCGATTTGATTGGGAGCAAATTAATCAGGATGAGCTTTCTGAAAAGCTTCGGGGTTTTTGTCAGTTGTATTGTCGTTAGTTAGATGGAATAGGATTACAGCGCGCAGCTTAAAGTTGCGATATATACTGCTTTATCGGTGTAGAGTCTCAATGAGAAAAAAATAGGGTGCTTTCATCACACCCTATAAATTGGTACCGAGGGTCGGACTCGAACCGACACGGTGTTGCCACCACTGGATTTTGAATCCAGCGCGTCTACCAGTTTCGCCACCCCGGCTTTAGGTGGCGGATAGTATAGATTATCAAAAAAAAACGGCAAGTAACTTCTCAGGTTTTTTCAATAATTCTTTAATTTATTTGTTTGCATTGTTTAATTAGCATGCGTTACTAGCATATGTTGAATTATGGGTTGTGATTAAGTTGTTGGTTCCTTTCGAGGCTGTTATTAGTATGCGCTTCAGCGTGGTTGCTTATTGTGCAAAATAATATCGCAGAGAAAACTGCCTTTTGTTAGGGTTGATTCGGTGTTATGCTCTGTGGAATCGAAAAACGATATCTTTATGATCGTATGGGTGTTTTCTAAAAATTAAGTTTTTAATGACTCAGCACCTCTATGCTATCTAGTTCGTTTTTTGATGATTGCTATTCGGGCTATTGCTAGTGTCAATGCTTGATTAGCATGTAATCTATGTGGAGAGTTTACTGTTGGATTATTCTGTTACCACGGAAGAACAATAATGAGTAGGGAACACATGGAAGACCACAAGGAATACGTCTCATTGTTACATGGAAGTGATGCGGATGATTTTCATCTGACATGGAAGTAGTACCTTGTTGACGGCCACTCAGGTGGCCGTCATTTACTTTTCTTACAAGTAATGCCTACACATTCCTGCGTATTGACAATAACTACAGACCTGTTCCGTTCCCCACGCTGGTAATTCATGTCCGCTTTCAATATCCATGAATAAGTCTTTTGTTCTTGATGTCGTTTTTTCAATGATTGTTGTCAGCTCATCGCCAATCAGTGTGCATTTTTCTGCTATGGGTTTACTTCCAGCTTCAAATTGTAGGTATTCAAGTTGTAATATTTCTTTGGAGTAAGAGAGGGCATAGTGGGGGAGCTGAACAGCTTCGCCATATTCGACGTCGACTTTGCTTGGCGTTGTTCCCGTTTTGTAATCAATTACTGCGAACTCTTTGCCATTGCTATCAACCCTATCGACTCTTCCTTTTAAAAAGAGATTTTCTGTGACTTGTTTTTCAGATTCAATTTCGCCTTCGCAGAACTGCCAGGTTTTTGAGCGATTAAACTGCCAGTCGATATAACTTGGAATGAGTGATAACCAGCGTTTTAACCAGCCGCGGTGCTGAAAGTTATCTTCAAGATCGTTGTGAAATACTTTAATTGAAATATCTTCTAGTAGACTAATCGCGTTTGTTCTATTTTCGACTGTCAGTGTTTCCGTAAATGGTCCGGGGATATTTCTTACATCGCCAATATGAAAAGCTTGTAAGCAGAGGTGGACACGACTGCCATAGTCACTTTTCGAAAGTTTTTCTTTGATTTCTTCCGGCGCGCGTAATTTTAAAATCGTACCGGCAAAAAAGGCATATGGACAATTTATTAGTTGCTGATGGCTGCTAGCACTAATTTTATTGGGTACTAAGTGTTTATCTACACGTGGTGGCGTTTGTGAGGCATATTGCGAGTCGGATGTAATTTTTCGGCTTTGCTGTAGCGCCTTTATCAGTGGCCGTAACTGTTTATTCTCCAGGTTGTTTCCAAAACTCAATTCATGAAAACGCGAGATTAATGTTAGCCAGGGGCTTGCCGGGGTGTCGTCTTCACCTTTATTGTGAGTCAGTAAAAGTTCTGTAGCGGATTCAATCACTCTTCGGAAGTGGTAAAAGCGGATCAGCGCCTGCTTGCTTAAAGCGGGCAGTCCTAGTTCCAATCTCACTGCCTGATTAAAGAACGGTGAGCTTTTACCTGTGCCCGGGTAGTGTTCGTGAGTCATATTGCCAATAATCAAAGCGTCGTATTGGCTTAACACGGTTTGTGATAAATGGAGTAGCTCAACTTGATGCTCAAAACGATTTTCAGGAATAAATGTATGCTCTTCCAGCTTTAAGCCAAACCAATGGCGAAACTCGATCCAGCTCATTTGTGTCGAGATAATTTGAGATGCTGATTTTAAATGGTCGATGAGTGAAATTATCTCTTTACCCGCATCGTCATTTTTAAATTGCTCTATCGCGCCTAGATTCGACAGAGATAGCGTTAGCGCATGGAGATAATCTTCAAGTGGAGCTGCTTGCTTGTTGTATATGCTAAGCAGAGGGGCAGCGGATTCTTCAATAAATGTCAGCATTTCTCTGACTTGTTTAGTCGTTTCTGAATGATAGGCATTTAGACGATGTTCTCGAGATTTTATGGCTGATCTGTATCGGCCTAAATCTCTTTGTACATTTTCATGTTGAATAATATCTTGCTCAAAACGATAAATAGCCTGGTTGAACTGGTTTTTTTTATTGAAAGCGAAAGGTGACTTCAGAATATCGACGAGTGGGATATGATAAAAATTTTCTTCAATGCATTGCAGCCAGTTTTCAACCAACGATGCAGTTGATGAAGTGGAGAGAGCCCAGCCTGCTAAATCTACAAGGCCTACGCCAGAGTGTTCCAGTATGGCACGACAGCGGCGGGCAAGTCGTCGGTCTTCAATTAGTAATGCGATTTTTGTTTTGTCTACTGCCAACCACGCCCTAACTTGTATCGCAATCGCCATGGCCTCTTCTTCAAATGAGTTGGCGCAGAAAAGTGAGAGACAGTTTTCTATTGGGCTTTGTTTTAGTGCTTGCTTGATATGTTCTGCGCGTGTTTTAAAGTTGCTTTGTGAATTGTCAAAAATGTGATTAAAAAATAGTGTTTTCTTTGTTCCATATGCTTGGTTTTCAGGCGAAATCTCCAGACTATTAATTAATTGATGAATGACAGTGCATGGGTGGTGTTGATATTCCTGATTTTCACCTTGGAACATTAATGAAGTTTTTTGTTGTCGTATGATTGATTTTAACCAATCAATCTCTGAGGGATGTAGATCGTAGTATCCAGCAACATAGAAGTAGTTGTTACTAATATTATGACAACTTTCTCCTAGCTTTAATTGATAACTGGTTTCCGGGTCGATAATACTCAATGAATCCAGTTGCGCGTGCCATGCCTGCCATAAAGTATGGATAATTTGTGCTTCGTTACTAAGCGGTTTTATTTTTTCTTGCGTACAGCGATAGGCTTTTTGAAGTTGTTGCTCAAAATTTTGGTAGTTATTGGGAATTTTTATTTGAAACCGGGTGAGCTCATCAAATAATTCTAGTAGAGCGTAGGTTGTTGTTAAAGTGTTGTGCGTACCAAATAACGCTTGGTGATTTCTCAGTTCATTTAATAACAATAGCTCACGTGTAATTGTATCAATATTTTGATGCTGAGCTAAGCTTTTTGAGTGCACGTAATCTTTTAGCGTGAAAATTTGTAGGCCAATAATTGTATCGTGGCCATGAGTTAGGGCAAGTGCAGCAAGGCATTCTTGCAAGCGAAATGTTGTTTGGTAGTTTGGTACTAATACAACAACGTTGTGTAAAAAAGGCAACCGTTGTTGATTATCGCTGACAATTATTTTTGCTAACTCTTGGATTAAGTCAGCATGGTAGGGGTAAACTTGAAAAGCATTGTCTGCCATGTTGTAGCTATTATCCTGCATAAAATGGCGCGGGGTAAGTCTTATTTGACTTACCCGCGACAGCTACTTTTCAAGGTATTGTAATTTGTCTGGTGTACCATCCCACTCTTTAGCATCGGGAAGTGGTTCTTTCTGTTCTGTAATCACAGGCCACCCCGATGCTAGTTCAGCATTTAATGCGATGAATTGTTCCTGCCCTTCCGGTACATCATCTTCGGCGAAAATTGCCTCAGCAGGACACTCTGGTTCACAAAGCGTGCAATCGATACACTCTTCAGGGTCAATTGCTAGGAAATTTGGCCCTTCATGAAAGCAATCTACTGGACAAACTTCAACGCAATCTGTGTATTTGCATTTGATGCAATTGTCCACTACAACATAGGTCATTGAAAACTCCTGTGGCTCCTATATTTATCAGGCGGTATTCTAGTGCGAAATAGATTGTTCTGCATTAAAATTGTAAAAAAACTTTAAATATGCCTGCTAATTGATCAATTTTTTCAATTTATAGAGCTCGTCAAGCGCTTGTTTCGGGCTTAAGTCATCTAAATCGAGTTCTTTTAGTGCATCTTCAGCCGGATTATTTTGAAGTTCCGTAAACAGCGGCAGTTGTTGATGTTCCGAGTTTGTGCTTTTGTTTGTGTTTTGATTTTCCAATTCATGCAGTCTGAGCTTTGCTTTGTTAATCACATGCTGAGGAACACCGGCCAAACTAGCAACCTGCAATCCATAACTTTGACTTGCTGGGCCATCTTTTACTGAGTGTAAAAATATTATTTTGTTGTTGTGTTCAGTCGCTGTTAAATGAACATTCGCAACGTTTGCTCGTTGTTCTGGGAGCGCTGTCAATTCAAAATAGTGTGTTGCAAATAGTGTTAGTGGTTTAATGTTTTGTGATAAGTATTCTGCACAGGCCCAAGCGAGAGCAAGGCCGTCAAAAGTACTTGTGCCTCTGCCAATTTCGTCCATTAGCACAAGGCTGTTCTCTGTGGCGTTGTGCAAAATATTTGCAGTTTCTGTCATTTCCACCATAAATGTAGAGCGGCCGCCTGCTAAGTCATCAGACGCGCCGATGCGGGTAAAAATTTGATCAATGAAGCCAATCGCTGCACTTTCCGCAGGAATATAGCTCCCAATATGGGCAAGTAACACGATAAGAGCTGTTTGCCGCATATATGTTGATTTACCGCCCATATTTGGCCCGGTGATGATCAATATTTTTCGCTGATCAGAAATATCCAAATCATTGGGGACAAATGATGAGTCGAGTACACTTTCAACGACAGGATGGCGACCAGCATTAATGTTTAATACAGTATTGGATTCCAGTTGAGGAGCACTGAGGTTCAGAGTTACTGCGCGTTCCGCTAAATTTGTTAATACATCGAGTTGCGATAATCCCGATGCTGTACCCTGTAAGGATATCAGGTGTTGCTGTAAATCATCGAGCAGTTGATCGTAAAGTGCTTTCTCTTTTGCCAGCGCTTTTTCTTTGGCGCTTAAAACTTTATCTTCAAATGTTTTTAATTCTGGTGTGATGAAACGTTCAGCGCCCTTAAGAGTTTGACGCCTAATGTAGTGAGCTGGGGCATTTTCAGAATGTAGCCGAGACATTTCGATAAAGTAGCCGTGTACGCGATTGTATCCAACTTTCAGTGTATTAATGCCTGTCTGTTCTTTTTCTCGTTGCTCCAGATCGACAAGAAACTGATCGCTGTTTTCTCTGAGCGCTTTTAACTCATCCAGTTCATCATCAAATCCATGTGCAATGACTCCTCCATCACGAATGACGACGGGAGGATTTTCTATAATCGCACTTGCTAATAGATTATAAACTTCGGGATGTTGATCGATTTGTTGTTTAAGCGTGCTTAACAATGATGAGCTTTCAGTTAAATCAACTAAGCTATTGTGCAGTTCCGGGATTAACTTGAGCGAATCTCTAAGTACAGCCAGATCTCTTGGGCGCGCAGATTTGATTGCAACTCGTGCGAGAATTCTCTCAATATCGCCTATGCCTCGGAAAATATCATGGATGTCGCTATATTGATGGTTTTGAATAAGCGCATCGATGGCTTGATAACGTAAGTTAAGTGTATTGTGATCGCGAATAGGACGGTTTAACCAGCGCCTAAGCAACCGACCGCCCATTGGGGTTGCTGTCGAATCCATTAGTGAAGCAACTGTATTTTCAGTGCCGCCGGAAAGGTTGTATTCAATTTCTAAATTTTTTCGCGTTGATGCGTCCATGATGATGCTATCGTCACGGTTTTCTGTGCTTAAGGATTGAATATGCGGAAGCGCAGTTTTTTGTGTTTCTTTAACGTATTCGAGCAGGCAGCCTGCCGCTCCAATGGCTGTAAAATATTGTTCGCAACCAAATGCGCTTAGGTCATGAGTGCCAAACTGAGTTTTTAATAGCCGATAATTGTTTTCGTAATCAAAAAACCAGGGAGCCTGTTTTCGTACGCCTCGAACGTTTGTTAAAGAAATCGCACTAAATGTTTCACTCACTAATAATTCAGCAGGGCGAATTCTTTCAAGTTCTGAATAAACTGATTCTTCATTATTTAATTCCATAATAGAGAAGCGGCCACTGGTTAAATCCAGTGTTGCGATGCCAAATAATTTATTTTCAAAATGAAGTGCTGCTAATAGATTATCGCGGCGCTCATCGAGTAAAGACTCATCCGTAACGGTACCGGGCGTTAATATTCGAGCAACTTTCCGCTCAACCGGACCTTTACTGGTTGCCGGATCGCCAACTTGTTCACAAATAGCAACCGACTCACCAAGTTTTACCAGTTTTGCCAAGTAAGGTTCAACGGAATGAAATGGAACGCCTGCCATGGGAATAGGAGCGCCATTGGCATGACCACGAGCGGTTAATGTGATGTCGAGAATTTTTGCGACTTTTTTTGCATCATCAAAAAATAGTTCGTAAAAATCACCCATACGATAAAACAGAATGGTATTTGGATATTCTGCCTTGATGCGTGTGTATTGCTGCATCATTGGGGTAAGTTTTGCTGGAGCGGTTTTTGAGCTTGTTTTATTTGATTCTAATAGTTCAGTTGACATGGTTTCTTATATTTCTATCGGAGTGTCTTCTCTGTTTGCCCAATCTGACCAGGACCCTGGGTATCCTTTCACATGCTCAAAACCTAATGATTTTAGGGTGACATACATTAAGGCAGAGCGATGATGGGATTGGCAGTGGGTGATTATGTTTTTTTCTTTTGTGATGCCAATTGCTTCGAGCATTGGTTGTAACTCGTTTTTCGGCTTTAAACGCAGTGGATTATTTCTGTCTTTTAGCTCAATCCAATCGAGATTTACGGCGCCAGGAATGTGGCCTGCACGTTTGGCGCGGACATCTTCGCCAAGATATTCATCTCGCGACCTAGCATCTAGCACACAGGTTTTTGAATCGACCAGTTGAGTTAAAATTTCTTCTGCGTCAACAACGCCTTCCCGATTGTAAAAGCTCAATTTATAGATACTATGGGTAATTTCTGGAATTTCTGTTGTTGTTGGTTTGTTTTGTTCTTTCCAGGCATTGATGCCACCATTAAGAAGAGACATCTTTTTATGCCCCGCAATTTCTAGTGTCCATAACAAGCGTGCTGCTTTTCCACTGCCTTCTCCATCATATGCAACGATATAAGAATCGGCTGTAATTCCCCGCTCGGATAGCACTTTTTCAAACTCAGCAGCGTCAGGAATTAAGCCGAGTACTGGTGGCGTGTTTTTGACGATACTGGAATAATCTAATGAAACAGCCGTTGGAATATGCTCAAGCTGATATAGTTCTGGCGAACTTAGATCAATTACGCAGGTGTTTGGTTTACTAAGGATTTTGTCAAGATCGTCAGGTTCGATTACCCAAGGTGTATCTAGGGTCATAACATGTTCCTTAATAGTTTTAACAATGAATCAGTGATAAAGCGATTTAAAAATCGACATCATCCATTTGTACTAGATTAGAACTAGCTACCATGGATAAACACATACACAATCGCATATTACTAGATGACCATATAAAATCTAATGCAGTAACACTTGAAATATCAATGTTCAAATATTAAGTTGATATCACTCTAATATGCATAGGTAAGCTTAACAATACTTGCTCTTTAGTGTTCTCAGTCGTTATTTTTTACCACAGCTTTGTAGTTTTTTCAGCATTTGTTCGTGGACTTTAATATTTCCTGAGACTACATTTCCAGAATCCAGGAAGTTATTAGAACCATCCGTATCGGAGACTATTCCGCCAGCTTCTTGAATGATCAAGCAACCTGCAGCCATATCCCACGGTTTTAGTCCATATTCCCAAAAGCCATCAAGTCTACCTGCCGCAACATATGAAAGATCTAGCGCTGCTGATCCTGCTCGTCTTACTCCTGCTGTATTAGGTAGTAATACTTTTAGTGTTTCAATATAAGCATCAAGATCTTGGTCTGGTCTGAATGGGATGCCAGTACCGAGTAAGGCTCCTTCCAAATTTCTACGATTGCTTACCCTAATTCGGCGGTCATTAAGCTGAGCTCCCTGGCCCCGACTTGCTGAGAAAATTTCATCTCTTAAAGGGTCATATACAACTGCGTGCTCAAGATTGTTTCTGTATTTAAGGGCAATAGAGACAGAAAATTGAGGAAAGCCTCTGAGAAAATTAGTGGTGCCATCTAATGGGTCAATAATCCACTGGAATTCGCTATTATTATTTGACGCTCCGCTTTCTTCTGCAAGAATGGCGTGATCAGGGTAGGCTTTGTTGATAGTTGAGATAATCTCTTGTTCTGCACGATAATCAACTTCGCTGACATAATCGTTCTGTGATTTTTCAGAAACATTAAGTGTATCGATGCGATTCATTGAGCGTGTGATAACATTGCCTGCATTTCGCGCAGCACGAATAGCGATATTTACCATGGGATGCATGGGATAGCTCCAATTTAATTTTTAAAAAGCGTAGAAGGTTGATAGATTTTTGATCAAGCCTTAGCGGGGCGCGTATTTTAGAGATAACATAGCAAGATGGCAATCAAATAAAAACATGATAAACGATGAAATATAAAAATATTCGCATAGTCTTAATAGAAACAAGCCATCCTGGCAACATTGGTGCGGCGGCTCGAGCCATGAAAAACATGTGTTTAGAGCAGCTGTGCCTCGTTAATCCCAAGGATTTCCCTTCGGTAGTGGCTACGGCAAGAGCATCGGGAGCTGATGACATATTAGCAAATGCGCAGATCTGTTCATCTTTAGCTGAAGCGGTTTCAGATTGCAGTGTTGTTATTGGAGCAAGTGCTCGCTTACGTTCGGTGGAATGGCCTCTATTAAATCCTAGAGAGTGTGCTGAAATAGTGAGCCGCGAAGTGGTTCAGGCGCCAGCAGCGATTGTTTTTGGGCGAGAGGACTCTGGACTGAGTAATGATGAGCTGGATAAGTGTCAATATCTTGTACACATCCCGACAAATCCTGAATTCCAGTCACTCAATATAGCGGCCTCTGTACAAGTGATAAGCTATGAAATTTATCTGCAACTACTTGAAAGTCGAACTGAAGGGGTGTCTCCAGCAGAGCGGGCTACAGGAGAAGAGATGGAAGGTTTTTATGCTCATTTGGAAGCAGCTTTAACCGAGATTGGCTTTCTTAAGCCTCCCAGCTGTCAAAAATTACTGCGCCGTTTGCGCCGACTTTATAATCGAGCAATGCTGGATAAGACAGATATTAATATTTTACGAGGCGTATTGAGTGCTGCAGAGGGGAAAAAATACGCATGGGATGCGCGTAAAAAATCAAAATAACCAACTATTTTGGTCGGGCTTGTAAATGAAGGGCTTGGCCCCTATATAATGCAACAGCACCTAAAAAACTAAAATTAAATAATCAATCAAGGAAATTAATGTGTTTATTTTTCGTAGTGCAGGACGCTTAAATGTTTAGTTCCCTAAAAGAAGATATTAAATGTGTATTTGATAGAGATCCTGCAGCTCGAAACTGGTTTGAAGTTCTAACAACCTATCCAGGTATTCATGCTCTGCAAGCGCACCGTGTTAGTCATTGGTTTTGGAAAAGAAATTTCAAATGGTTAGCAAGACTATTGTCTACTATCTCGCGTTTTGTAACGGGTATTGAAATACATCCGGGTGCGACAATTGGTCGCCGGTTTTTTATTGACCATGGAATGGGAGTAGTTATCGGTGAAACAGCTGAAATAGGCGATGACTGTACGCTATATCATGGTGTCACGCTTGGTGGCACAAGTTGGGATACAGGTAAACGCCACCCAACACTCGGTAATGGCGTAGTTGTTGGGGCTGGGGCGAAAGTACTAGGCCCTATTACTATACATAATGATGCCCGAATTGGCTCAAACGCAGTGGTGGTTAAGGATGTGCCAATTGGTGCAAGTGTGGTAGGCGTGCCAGGCCGTGTGGTTATTCGGCAGCAAATCGCTACACTATCAGAAAAACGACAGGCAATTGCCAGCAAGATGGGTTTTGATGCCTATGGAACAGCTCAAGATATGCCTGATCCTGTAGCGAATGCTGTTAATAAAATGCTTGATCACATTCATGCTATGGATGAGAAGCAAGAGCAAATATTTAAGGCCTTAATAAATATGGGCGTATCGATGGAAGATATTAAACTTCCGGAATTAGATTCTTGCGAATTAAGTAGCGGTGAAAGTGAGTCCGCCAATACAAAATAGATTTCTGAGAGAATTGGAAGCTAGTCAGCTTGTATTGGTGTGGGGTAGAAATCATTGCCAATACTATCAAATGGTTATAGCTAATACGATGGTGTGCCAAGCTTCCTAGATGGGTCTTGATATACTCACAAGAAAAAAGTGGTTAAAAAATTGACAAAAACGCTAGGGAACTGTAATCTAGCGCATTCATCAAACGATATATAATTTCAATTAACATTATACGGGATAACATCATGAGATTGACAACCAAGGGCCGCTACGCGGTAACAGCGATGCTAGATTTGGCAATTAATTATCAAAATGGGCCGATCACGTTATCTGATATTTCTAAAAGGCAGGGCATTTCTCTCTCTTACTTAGAGCAGTTATTTTCTAAACTCCGAAAAAACGGATTGGTTGATAGCGCTAGAGGTCCAGGCGGCGGTTATCGCTTAAGCCGCGATGCGGACGATATAGCAATTGGCAATGTTATTACTGCAGTTGATGAAAAAATCGATGTAACCCAGTGTGGTGGAAAAGGTGATTGTCATGATGGGGGTCCATGTTTAACTCACGAATTATGGTGTGATCTTAGTAAGCAGATTTATGATTTCCTAAACAACATTAGTTTAGGCCAATTGGTACGAGAGCGTGCTGAGCGAGAGTCTATCGAAAAAACTGTTGAGTTTCTTGAGCAAGAGTCAAGCGATGAGGCTTCTGCCAATAATAGTCTGGGTAATTCTGCTGCAGCTATGTAATTAGCTGGATGGAGAGCTTTTGTTTAATAAAGCTCTCTGAGCTTGTAGTGCAGTATGGCTATATTTTTTGATAATAATTCGACCACTCCTCTAAATACCATTGTATTAGAGGCCATGATGCCGTATTTAAGTGAATTTTATGCAAATCCGTCGAGTATTCATACGGCTGGCCGCAAAGTTCGTGAGGCAATTGATGTAGCGCGCGAACAGGTAGCGGATTTAATTCAAGCGCATCCTTCGCAAGTCATATTCACCAGTGGTGGAACTGAAGCTAATAATCTTGCCATTAAAGGCGCTATTTACGGTATGGAGTTGGACTCTATTGCTGTCAGCCCTATAGAACATCCAAGCGTCATCGATGTAGTACGAAGTCTGCAAAAACAGTTCTCGGTACAAGAGTTAGATGTAAATTCGAGCGGCCAAGTAAGCACAGACTCTGTTGTAAAGTTTGTAGAAAACAACCGTAATTTTTTAATATCTGTGATGCTTGCAAATAATGAAACCGGTTGCATTCAACCAGTGTCAGCCATCGCGGAGATGGCTCGATCATCAGCTGGGTTTATGCATACTGATGCAGTGCAAGCTGTGGGAAAGATGGATGTGAACTTCGAAAAACTCGGCGTTCATTTGATGACTCTTTCTAGTCATAAGATTTATGGTCCCAAAGGCGCGGGCGCTCTTATTTATGATAAGGCAATTGATATTGCGCCATTAATATTTGGTGGTGGCCAAGAGAAAAAACTCCGCTCAGGTACAGAAAATGTGGCTGCAATTGTCGGCTTTGGTAAAGCCGCTGAGCTTGCCAAAGAAAAGCTAAAAGAAAGCTATACTTATTTGCTGTCTCTAAGAGCTAGACTTGAAACTCAATTGAAAGATATCCCCGGTATTGTGTTATTTGGGGGAAAAGCTGAAAGGTTACCAAATACAACGTTTTTCAGTTTAAAGGGTATTGATGGAGAAGCCTTGTTAATGCAGCTGGATATTCAAGGTATAGAGGTAGCAAGTGGATCTGCATGTGGAAGCAATAACTTGCAGCCGAGCCATGTGCTTGAAGCCATGGGAATAGAAGAAACTATAGCGAAAGGTGCGATTAGAGTCAGTTTTGGACTACAAAATACACCGCAAGAAGTCGATGAGTTAATTGATTTTTTAAAGAAATTTACAAATATTAGTACATCACACTGAACTTAAGTGATGCAAAGAATTCAACTGGAGTGTAAACATGAAATTGCCAATTTATCTTGATTATTCTGCAACAACACCGGTCGATGAGCGAGTGGCAGAAAAAATGTGTCAGTACCTGACCGTTGATCAAATGTTTGGTAACGCTGCGTCTCGATCGCATAAATTCGGATGGGATGTTGATGAAGGTATAACATTGGCTCGAAAGCAAGTTGCAGATCTAATTAATGCTGACCCTAAAGAGATCGTTTGGACTTCGGGCGCGACAGAATCAAACAACCTGGCAATTAAAGGTATTGCTCACTTTTATCAATCCAAGGGCAAACATATTGTTACTTGTAAGACAGAGCACAAAGCAGTGCTTGATACCTGTCGACAATTAGAGCGGGAAGGTTTTGAAATAACTTATTTAGCGCCTGAAGAGAATGGTTTGCTGGATCTTGCAAAGCTGAATGCAGCGCTTCGCGATGATACAATCTTAATTTCCATTATGCATGTGAATAATGAAATTGGTGTTATTCAAGATATTGCAGCCATAGGTGAATTAGCACGTTCGAAAAAGATTTTCTTCCATGTGGATGCTGCCCAAAGTGCTGGTAAAGTGCCCATTGATCTTAAAGAAATGAAAGTTGATTTGATGTCATTTTCTGCTCATAAAATCTATGGACCTAAAGGTATGGGGGCTTTGTATGTTCGCCGCAAGCCGCGAGTTCGTTTAGAAGCACAAATGCATGGCGGTGGTCATGAAAGAGGTATGCGCTCAGGAACTTTGGCGACTCATCAAATTGTTGGTATAGGCGAAGCTTTTCGAATTGCTAAGGAAGAGATGGCGAGTGAAAACGACCGTATTCGAATGTTGCGCGATAGACTCTGGAATGGAATTAACGATATGGAAGAGATTTATTTGAACGGTGACTTTGACCATCGGGTTTCCGGAAATCTCAACGTTAGTTTTAACTTCGTTGAAGGCGAGTCATTGATAATGGCGCTGAAGGATATTGCGGTGTCTTCTGGGTCAGCTTGTACATCGGCAAGTCTAGAGCCTTCATACGTGTTGCGAGCTATAGGTCGAAATGATGAGTTAGCTCATAGCTCGATTCGATTCTCAATCGGGCGCTATACGACAGAAGAAGAAATCGATCATACGATTAAGATTATTCGTGAAAAAGTTGAAAAGCTACGTGAATTATCTCCGCTTTGGGAGATGTACAAAGATGGCGTGGATTTGTCAAAAATACAATGGGCAGCACATTAGAGCAGACTCGGTGGGTGAAATAATTATGTCGATAACATTAACAGAAACCGCTGCAAATCGGATTAAGCTTTTCCTCGTAAAACGCGGGAAAGGTGAAGGTTTACGTTTAGGTGTTAAACCGAGTGGCTGCTCTGGCATGTCTTACGTATTGGAGTTTGTGGACGAAATTGAGGACGTTGACGAGGTGTTTGAAAAATACGGAGTTAAAGTCATAGTCGATAAAAAAAGTATGCTGTACCTGGATGGTACTGAACTTGACTATACAAAAGAAGGCTTAAACGAAGGATTTAAATTTAATAATCCTAATATATCGGGTGAATGCGGATGCGGTGAGAGCTTTAACGTTTAATGCATCCCTCTTTCTAATCCTTGTTGCTCGATTTTAATTTAAATGGAAAACTATAAAAGCTATTTTGAATTATTCTCCCTTCCAGTGGGCTTTGACATCAATCTGTCCGATTTAGATTCTCGTTTTCGTGAGCTTCAGAAAGCTGTTCATCCAGATAAATATGCAAGTGCTATTGAGCAAGAGAGATTGAAATCTGTTCAACAGGCTAGTCTGATTAATAACGCTTATGACACTTTAAAAGATCCTGTTAATCGTGCAAAGCATATGCTTGCGATAAATGGATTTGATCTTGAGAATGATAAAAGAGATGCGTTAGCCCCTGGTTTTTTAATGCAGCAAATAGAATTGCGTGAACAAATTGAAGAAGCTCAAAGCAATGGTAATATTGATTTGCTAGATGAAATTTGCGACCAAATTGTAGATCTACTGAGAAAAACAACGGATTCTATAAGTCAGCTATTTTCTCAAGATCCCCCTGGTTTTGATGAGATTGTGAAAAAAGTACAGGAAGCTCAATTTTTTGTGCGATTAAAAGAAAATGTAGACTCTATAATTTTAGACTTAGAGAGTAACGAATAGTAATTGATTGCCTGTTTGAGGCAATCATTAAATGGATATTGTAAATGGCTTTATTGCAAATTTCTGAACCAGGGCAATCAACTGCTCCTCACCAACATAAACTGGCTGTTGGTATTGATTTAGGTACCACAAATTCATTAGTGGCTTCAGTTAGAAGTGGGCATGCAGAAACACTTCCTGATAACCTTGGGGATCATTTGTTACCGTCCGTTGTAAGGTATATTTCGACGAACGAAATTCTTGTTGGTCGTGAAGCATATGATGCGGCCAGTATCGACCCATTAAATACAATTGTTTCCGTTAAAAGATTTATGGGGCGGGGTATAGAGGACGTTTCTCGTTTAGGAGCCCAGCTCCCGTATCATTTTGAAAATAGTGAATCGGGTATGCCGTTGATTAAAACGGTAGCCGGCGAAAAAAGCCCAGTGGAGGTTTCATCGCGAATTTTAAAGGTTTTGCGAGAGAGAGCTGAAAAAACATTGGGTGGTGATATTGCGGGTGCTGTCATAACCGTGCCTGCGTACTTTGATGATGCTCAACGTCAAGCGACAAAAGATGCAGCAACACTCGCTGGGATAAATGTATTCCGACTATTAAACGAACCC
Organism: uncultured Ectothiorhodospiraceae bacterium; assembly: GCA_945787715.1. Classification (GTDB taxonomy): domain Bacteria; phylum Pseudomonadota; class Gammaproteobacteria; order S012-40; family S012-40; genus CALZJE01. The sequence continues at coordinate 20,687 of CALZJE010000006.1, forward strand.
ACTGCAGCCGCAATTGCTTACGGTCTTGATACTAAATCCGAGGATGGTGATATTGTTGTCTTTGATCTTGGTGGTGGTACTTTTGATGTTTCCATATTGCGATTAACCAAAGGTGTTTTTGAAGTGCTTGCGACCGCTGGAGATACTGCACTTGGTGGTGACGATATGGACTCCGCTATTGTTGATTGGTTAATGGAGAAAGCGGGCTTGAATGCAAATGCAGCAGACCATGCATCAATGCGTCAACTCACCCAGCAGGCAAGACAGGCGAAAGAGATTTTAACTGAGCAAACTTCGGTTTCTATTCATTTGAATCTAAATAGTGGAGTGTCTTGGAAGGGGATTTTAGATAGAGAAACCCTGAATAAAATTATTTTACCACTAGTGAAGAAGGCATTGCGCCCCTGTCGCCAAGCTCTTCGAGATGCTGGTATTTCAAAAAAAGATATTCAGCAAGTAGTTATGGTTGGAGGTTCTACTCGTGTTCCATTTGTTCGTGAGAAAATTAGCGAATTCTTTAACCGAGAACCACTGGTAGATATAGACCCAGATCGTGTTGTTGCTGTTGGCGCTGCAATTCAAGCCGATATATTAGCTGGCAATAAACCTGATGACGAGATGTTACTACTTGATGTTATACCGTTGTCTCTTGGTTTGGAAACAATGGGGGGGCTAGTTGAAAAAGTTATTCCTAGAAATACGACAATTCCTATCGCTAGGGCTCAGGAGTTTACAACATATAAAGATGGTCAAACGGCTATGGCTATTCATGTGGTTCAAGGCGAACGGGAAGTAATTGATGATTGTCGATCATTAGCGCGTTTTGAATTGCGAGGCATTCCCCCTATGGTTGCCGGAGCAGCAAGAATTCAAGTTACATTTCAAGTTGATGCTGATGGCTTGTTAAGTGTTTCAGCACTTGAGAAAGTAAGCGGTGTTTCAAGTCATATAGAAGTTAAACCCTCTTATGGTCTAACTGAAAATGAAATTGAGAACATGCTCATCAGTTCCTTTGAACATGCTAAAGAAGATGTACTATTGAGAAAGTTAAGGGAGCAGCAGGTCGAAGCGGACAGAGAAATTCTAGCGCTTGAATCAGCTCTTGCAGATGATGCAGGTGAATTGCTTTCAGAAGAAGAGAATTTCAAAATAAATGAAGTATTGAATAAGTTAAAGTCACTTCGAGAGGGTGATGATGCCGGCGCGCTGAGGCGCGGAATTGATGAAGTAGAGGCCGTTTGTGCATTTTACGTGGAACGCCGTATGAACAGCAACATTGCCAATGCACTATCTGGTCACAAAGTTGAAGAATTTAAATAGGTTTTTTGTATGCCACAAATTATTGTATTACCGCACGAAGAATTATGCCCTGAAGGTGTTGTTTTTGAAGCAGAAAAAGGTGTAACCATTTGCGATGCGCTTTTAAAGAATAACGTAGAAATCGAGCACGCGTGTGAGAAATCATGTGCTTGCACAACTTGCCATGTCATTGTTCGGGAAGGTATTGGATCCCTCGAGGAAGCTACTGAAGATGAAGATGATATGCTTGATAAAGCATGGGGTTTAGAACCTGATTCACGCTTGAGTTGTCAGGCAGTTGTAAATGGTGAAGATTTGGTTGTCGAAATACCCAAGTATACTATCAATATGGTTTCTGAAAATCACTGAAGGAATACTTATGAAGCTAAATTGGACAGATTCTTTAGAAATAGCAATAGCCTTAGATGACAAATTTCCGGATGTAGATCCTCAATATGTTCGTTTTACTGATTTGCATGATTGGGTGATGGCGCTTAGTGATTTTGAAGGTGAAGCGGATAAGTCTGGTGAGAAAATTCTTGAGGCAATTCAGATGGCGTGGATTGAGGAGCGAGAATAATTATCATTCATTGATGTAAAAAAGCCTGGCTAAGCCAGGCTTTTTTGTGGGAATCAGTTTATGCCATTTTCATTGAAATCATAAAGCGTAATATTGTTGGTCGAGGCGATAGTGTTAGACGTGTTAAGCGTAAGGCTGCCATGGCCAAAGTAACTGCCAATATTTGTTGCGCTAACACAGCTCTCGTTTGCTTCACACAATCCATTATCATTCCCAATATTGTCTCCGAGTATCTCGCTACTGTTATTCAAATAAAGAAAAGGGATTGTACCTCCTCGATAAGTATAGCTAGAAGTAGCGGTAGGCCCATTCAACTTATTCAATGCAAAAGTGTCATTTTTGTTTAGTCTAAGATCCAGTAACTGGCAGATCACACCATCTTGATTGCAACTTCCGGAGCCTGCTTCTGCTGTTGGGATTGCAATGCTGCTCCAGGTGCGGAATTCACTGTTAAAGTTGTAAATCTCTTTGACGAGAGAATAATCCACTCCATTTGATGTTAAATTGACATAGCTTGCGTCAGTGGTTGGGTGCGAAAACAGTGTTGATAACTCCGTGTCTGTGGTAGCAACAGTTATTACGCCAGAACAAGCGTTGGTGCCACAAGTGGTTGGTGCGTTAAACGCATCGAGAACATTATCGAAAACACTGCCATCGACACCGTCAATTGTATCTTGCGCCACTTCGGGATCAAATTTAATTCCACTGCCTTTATTGTTTGCAAGCGTACTATTTACAATTAAGTTCTTATATGGGGAAGTGGTTTTTGTAAACAAAATACCATTTCCATCGTTGGAAGCGCTGGTAAGAGAAGAAAAGATATTGTTTTGAGCTCCTTCAATTAAAACACCATCACCAATATTGTTATTAGAATAAATTTCATAGAAAGTATTTTGAGGCTTGCTAACAACTAGGCCGGCATCTTTATTGTTGATAGAGATCAACTGAGACACTTTATTGTTGGAACTGTTTATATATAGTCCGGTGGCTAAGTTGTTCACAGTAACGATATTCTTAAGTGAGTTGAGATTACCTTTGTTAGAATCTACGGAGATACCATTGCCACCATTTGAAAAAGAAACCACGTTGTTTAATGTGGCACTTGATTCCTGGCTTATTTGAATGCCGTCTTTCAGTGCGTTACTGATTTTAACATTCCTAATGTTTGTGTTTTCTGATCGAGTTACACTAATACCATTTGTGCTTCCATTGGCGTTTATATTTCCCTCTAGCCAGGAATTGAATACACCATTAATTTGGATGGCGCTAGTACCAGATGCTGATAATAATGTAGTGCTAGGTGATACAACTAATGCAATTGCACTTTTTTGTAGCATATAGTTTTGTGACTCAATGCCATTATCTTTTGATACAACATAAACACCGCCGGTAACACCTAAAGCTTCATTTGCAGGTGCTGCGAAAACAGGATTGTTCCACCAGCTTGCTGGTTCGGTTTTCAAGAATTCTAAGCCTGCATATTTTACTGCCACAGAGTTAGGCTGCCAGCTAGGTTTTGTACTAAATCCAATTAAGTTGGTCAGTCCTTTTCCGTCTTTAAGTGAAGTGCTGTAGACCTTGATTGCTGTGGGTGTGTCAACGGGTACTTCTTCACATGCCCAATTGAACGCATCTAAGTCATCTGACGCAGTGATATCTGCACAGCTGATGTATTTGTCTGTTACTAGTGCGCGTTGTTCACCGCCATGTACAAAGCCTACACCACTTGCATAGTAATCATTCCAGGATGTAGCGTTAGATTTGTAAGGGCCAACTTCGGTGCATGTAACATGGACTTCTGCATTGCGGGAGATAATTCTCCCCTGGGAGTTATCGAAGGTGCAGTATGAGCCATCTGTTGGTTGTTGTTTGACAGCCAAACGAAAGTCCACATTATTTGCTAGATTGCTATCGATGCGGATTTTTGTTGAGTCTGATTCAATCGTAATATTCGGTCGAGTGGTTTTTGGATCATTAAAAACCTGTTCAACAATAATTTGTTCTCCAGCTTTTAATCCTGAGGCTATTATTTCTATGTCATAAATTGAAATCGTTGAAAAAGAGATTTCGAAGTTTAGTCTATTTCCCGCTAAATCCGTGACTGTTGGCGCCTCATTGAATCCCATGGTTATGCGGAAGCGTTGACTATGTGGGATTGGTATGGGAGTTCCATCTGCATTCTTACGGTCTATTTCGTATATCAACTCTAAACTTTGAGAATCGTAGCTCCAGGTACCTTTTAGCTCAATTCCAGAACGTGATTTTATTTCTAATGCGTCAAGCTCTTTAATAGTCGTTTCATCTAAAGCCTCTGTAAGCTGAAGTCGAATCTCATCGGTTTCCTGCGGCAAGACATCTGATCCCAAGTTTAATGGTTTATTAACTTGAGTAACCTCTGGTGCTTCTACGTCAATAATTTCTACTGTTGGCTCAACGGGTTCAGCAAGACCGCAGCCAATTAAGGAAGCAGATAGTAACAGCAGGCTTACATATTTGAATTCTTTCATCATAAAAACTGGTCGCTCTGACTATTTAATAACGTTATCGAAAGAGTGGCTTGTCGATATAAATACATAATGCGATTATTACTAATATCGAGTAATAAAGTGGTAGTACAAGCTTTATTCTTATTTATTTTCGTGAATTAGCCTGCACATAATCGAATTACGCTCACAAATGTACTTAACGCGAAATTGTACAATAATTCAAGTCTCCATTGATAAATACATGACGTGGTGTTCAAAAAATGAGTAATAGGTGCTGAAATTTTTTGAAGTCCTGAATTAAGCTTAAGATAGAAATGTGATAAACGGGGCCTGGCTATTAATTAAGTACTTCCAATACTGGCCTATTGTCAATGTATCTGGTTGTCCGATTATAGCCGGTTCAATATTGAGCATGAATATCTTTGTTCAAGCTGGAGATGGTTATGGCTAGATAACGAGCAAATCTATCGGTTTTCTTCTACAGAGCAGTTCAGCGACAATTATTTTCCCGAAATTGGGTGTCAAACAGAATGAGCAGCAGTGGCGAGCTGTGGCAAGTGGACAAACTGAATCCATCATTGATGCGTCATCAATCTCTATGAACGTTCTTATAAAAGTCAGGCTATTCAGAAATTTTTACAATACGTAAATTATAATTGAGGTTCCAGTGATTCGATTTTTATTGTTTATTGGTGTTGTAGAATAAAAAATACAAATATATTAATGGGTTAGAGTTGGTTTTCTGTAGCTGTCGGATAAATTAATTTATAGTACTGAATTGTGAATGTGATTTGCTTGAAAAGCCGTCAAAAGTTAGAATTGCGCCCGTTGAGAAGGGCTCGAAATGAGCAATACCTTCGTCGGATTCTAAATAACCTGGAGATACAAGGGAAATGGCTGTAGAACGTACACTATCTATTATTAAACCTGATGCAGTAGCGAAAAATGTTATCGGTGAAATTTACTCACGTTTTGAAAAAGCTGGCTTAGCTGTTGTTGGTGCGCGAATGATGCATTTAACTGCTGAACAAGCGGGTGAGTTTTATGCGGTTCATAAAGAACGACCTTTTTATAACGACTTGGTGTCTTTCATGACTTCTGGTCCAGTTATGGTTTCAGTTCTTGAAGGTGAAAATGCAGTTTTGGCTCACCGTGAAGTGATGGGTGCGACAAACCCTGCAGAAGCTGCACCTGGGACAGTACGTGCTGATTTCGCAAGTAGTATCGATGAAAATGCTTGTCATGGCTCTGATGCGACAGACACTGCAAAAGCAGAAATCGCATTCTTTTTCGATGACAATGAAGTTTGCGCGAGAACTCGATAATTCTGATGATTAACTATCCAGAAAAACAAAATCTCCTTGATTTTGATTTGGATGGCTTAAAAGCCTTCTTCCAGGAAAATGGGGAGAAGGCTTTTCGTGCTACCCAGATTATTAAATGGGTATATCAGCGCGGTGTAATTGATTTTGATGAGATGAGTGATTTATCAAAATCTTTGCGCATAAAATTAAAAGATATTGCCGAGATACGATTGCCTGAAGTGGTTGTCGATCAAAAGTCTACCGATGGAACTCACAAGTGGTTGCTGAAATTGGCAGATGGTAATTGCATTGAAACAGTTTTTATTCCACAAATGAGTCGTGGCACCTTGTGCGTCTCTTCACAAGTTGGGTGCGTTTTAAACTGCTCTTTCTGCTCCACAGCGAAGCAAGGGTTTAATCGCAATTTGAGTGTGGGTGAGATTATAAGTCAGGTTTGGGTTGCTGCGAAAACGTTAGGTCAGTACGAGCCTGATGCAGCGCGTGCTATAACCAATGTGGTCATGATGGGGATGGGTGAGCCATTACTCAACTTCGATGCAGTCATTAAAGCGATGCGATTGATGATGGATGATAATGCATACGGCTTATCTCGTCGCCGAGTCACGGTAAGTACCGCCGGTGTAGTGCCTGCGATGGATGAGTTAAGTAAAACCATTAGTGTGAGCCTAGCAGTTTCTCTGCATGCAACAAATGATGAATTGCGCAATGAACTTGTTCCTTTGAATAAAAAATATCCGATTAAAGAACTGCTGGCTGCATGTAATCGCTATGTGGAAGGAGAGTTCAAGCGCCATATTACTTTCGAATACATTATGATCGATGCTGTGAATGATAGACCCGAAGATGCCAGAGCTTTAGTGAAATTACTAAAAGGAATGTCAGCCAAAGTTAATCTTATCCCATTTAATCCTTACCCAAATACCCAATACAAAACCTCAACTCAGGAAGCGCAGGATCGTTTTACGAAGATTCTTACTGATGGGGGATTAATAACCGTAACGCGTAGAACACGCGGAGAAGATATTGATGCCGCTTGTGGTCAGTTAGCAGGTAAAGTTCAAGATAAAACAAAGCGCAGTATTCGCTACATGAAATCTGTCGGAGGATAAGAGCTTGACCAAGCAGTTGCTTAGAATTTTCTTGGTGACCATATTGCATATTAGCTTACTCAGCGGTTGTGTAGCGATCAATAAAAAAGCGGGTTCTGATGGTCAAATCGCCAAAGCAAATGTGGACCTTGCTTCAGAGTATTTCCGGAAAAATCAGCTAAATTATGCACTCGAAAATTTGAAAAAAGCACTTTCTCATAATCCAGACTCTGTTGACGGGAATACTTTAATGGCTCTTGTGTATGAGCGCCTGGATCAGCCAGAAAAAGCAGAAAATTATTTTAAAATAGCAGAAAATTTAGTATCGACAGAGACAAGTAGCTATAGCTATATTCATAATATATATGGTACTTTTTTATGTAAAAATGGGCGTACTGAAGAGGCTGCAGAACATTTTGAAATAGCACTTGATGATAAGCTGAATCAAAATCGAGAAGTTGTGATGGAAAATGCCGGTTTTTGTGAGTTTCAACAACAGGAATACAGTAAAGCGGAAGAGTATTTTAGAGAAGCGCTCAAACTATCCCCTGGAACACCTGGGGTGCTTTTTAAAATGGCTAAACTTCAGTTTGTTATAAAAAATTATTTATCTGCACGAGCTTATATTCAGCGCTATCATGATTTAAATAACGCGCCAGAAAGTTTGGCGCTAGCGATTGATATAGAACGAGCATTAGATGTGGAGCCCGAAGCTATTAAACTAATTGAGAAATTGAGAAAATCATTTCCGAATTCAAAGCAGGCGCAATTGTACTAATTGAAAAATAGCTAAACTATGGTAATTAGAACTTATTACTATGGAAAGTTTGTATTATCTGAACAAGAAAGTTTCAAAGTAAAAATTTGTTGTCTTTATTTATAATGAGATCGGGAAATTAAGCGAACAGAAGTGGTTGAGATACTGTATTGCTAGAAGTCGGATTCGATTAATAAGGGATATGAACATGAGTCAGCCAGCATTAAAACCAATAGAAACCGGGGAAACCGGGGAAACTTGGGAAGAAGCAAGAGAAAAGAAGGTAGTAAATTTGAACGGTTTAAACACGACAGACAAAATTATCGATGCACTGAAGTCGTCTGAGGGAGAAAAGCCGGGCCGCTTTCTAAGACAGCTTCGCGAATTGGAAGGATTATCTGTTAGTCAGATGGCAACTGATATTGGTTTGAGCACGCATCAGGTCACTGCGTTGGAAAACGATGATAATGACAAATTGCCTGCACCCATCTATGTTAAGGGTTTTATTAAGCGTTATTGTGCTGCGATAGGCGTTCCAAACGAAGCAATATTGAATGCTTATGATGCTGGAAATAAAGTGAATGAGTTATCCCCAATACTTAACCGCGTTTCTATTAAGAAGAAAATGCACAATGATGCTGCAATTATGCGCTGGGTTGGTTACGCTTTAGGCTTGGCTTTTATCGCTTTGATTGTCTTTTGGTTGCAATCGTTAGATTTTAATAATTTGTTTGGTGGCACAACTCCCGGTGTTGATAAGCCGGCGGAATTAAGTTTGCCTGTGCTTGAGCAACCAGGCGCAGACATGGCAGAGCCTGAAAAAACAGAATAGTATAGCGATTAAGCATTAAAAATTTGATGGCACCTGTGGCAGCTGCTCCAGGTGTCTTGTTATTTGGAGATAAGATTGTCTAAAACAGTTCAAGCAGTACGTGGAATGAGAGATATTCTTCCCGCCGAAACCCCAATATGGCAGCATCTTGAAAAAGTTATCAGCGAGGTCTTGTTAAGCTACGGGTATCAGGAGATTCGCTTTCCTATTGTAGAAAAAACGGAGCTTTTTAAACGATCTATTGGTGAAGTTACTGATATTGTAGAGAAAGAAATGTACACTTTCGATGATCGTAATGGTGATAGCTTAACCTTGCGACCGGAAGGTACCGCGGCCTGTGTTCGAGCCGCTATTGAAAATGGAATGTTGCACAATCAAATTCACAAGCTATGGTACACCGGTCCCATGTTTCGACACGAACGTCCACAAAAAGGGCGCTACCGACAATTTAATCAAGTCGGTGTCGAAGTATTTGGACTTCAGGGCCCGGATGTGGATGCTGAGCTTATTCTAATAACTCGTCGATTGTGGGAAAAACTGGGCATTTTGCCTCACGTTCGTTTAGAGCTTAATTCCTTGGGGACAATCGAATCGCGGGCAGTTTATCGAGAAAAGCTGATAGAGTATCTTTCAGCATATGAAACTGATTTGGATGAAGACAGTCGTAATAGATTGCACAGTAATCCGCTACGAGTGTTGGATAGTAAATCTCCACAAACACAAGAGATCGTAAAAAATGCACCCAACTTGTTATCGTTTCTGGATAACGAGTCAGCTGAACACTTCGAACAATTAAAACAGTTTTTAGATGATAGTGGCGTTGAGTATGAGGTTAATCCGCGATTGGTTCGTGGGTTGGACTACTATTCAAAGACTGTGTTTGAATGGATAACAGATAAATTGGGTGCTCAAGGGACGGTATGTGCCGGTGGCCGTTTTGATGGCTTAGTCGACTATTTGGGTGGGAAGCCGACCCCTGCAGTTGGACTTGCTATGGGGATGGAGCGCCTGATTGGTGTAGTTGAGGAGATTGAATCCATAGAATCACCTGCAAATGTGGATTGCTATTTAGTATTGGCTGGTAATGCAGCCCAGCGAAAAGGTTTACAACTCGCGGAAAGCGTTCATAATGCCCTACCTGATCTCAAGCTGGTCACTCATTGTGGTGGCGGAAGTTTCAAATCACAATTGAAAAAAGCAGATAAAAGTGGCGCTCGAATTGCGCTGATTATTGGTGATGATGAAGTCACCAATAATAGTGTTAACATTAAGTTTTTGCGGGAAGATAAGCCGCAATTGAGTTATCAAGAAGACGAATTGATTGATAACTTGTTTAAGATTTTTGGCTAGGAGCCTACTCAAGAATAGAAGTCGGAGTAAGTTTTCTGTTCTAAGAGTAGGATCTCCTCGTAAGCAAGCTCAGGAGAACATAGGCTGTGTCAGAGTACAAAACGGAAGATGAACAGGTCGAAGCGTTAAAACGCTGGTGGGAAAAAAATGGAAAGTTCGTCATTATTGGTGGCATAGTCATTTTGTCATCAGTCATTGGTCAACAGGTGTGGAGTAATTTTAAGATTTCAACTTTGACCAAAGCCTCTGCGCAATTTGATGTACTAATGGACGAATTAGAAACAGGTAAAACTGACTCAGTTTTACAGCGCGGGGAGACTTTGATCAAAAGTAACCCAGATTTAACTTATTCGATATTATCTGCCCTAGCCATGGCCAAAGTTCATGTTGAAAAAGGTGATAATAGTGCAGCGGCTGAACGATTACGCTGGGCATTAGATAACGCGAAGCAAGAAGACATTCAACATATTGTTCGTATTCGATTAGCGAAAGTTTTAATGGCGCAAGGTAAGCTTGATGAAGCATTGACTCTGGCAAACTATCCGAAGCAAGGTAATTTCCGTTCGCAATATACCATTGTAAAAGGTGATATCTTTTACAAGAAGGGCGAGATTGGAAGCGCAAAAACAGCATATCGATCCGCACTGGACGACAGCAAGCTAGGTTCACAAATTCGTGGTTTTATTCAAATCAAACTTGATGATCTCGGTGGCAGTGGAGACGGAGCGTAGTTTTGAAGTTTCGTTTATTTTTACTCGTAGTACTACTTGCCGGTTGTGCAGCAGATCCCGAAAAAATCTATAAACCGGCGCCGCCTACTCCTGTTGTTTCAGTCTCAATTAATTGGGCTCACAAGCTTATTGATCTAGGATCAGACAAGTATGTTCGGCTTTTACCCGCGACTACTGCAGATTATATCTTTGTTGCAGATGTTGATGGAAATCTGAGCAAGTTTGCAGCAAAAACTGGAAAACAACTCTGGAAAAAATCATTTGGCGTGACTTTTTCTGGTGGACCTAAGGTTCAAGGTGATCTGGTTCTTATTGGAAGTAAAAGTGCCGAGGTGTTTGCGATTTCACCTGATACTGGCGAATTAGTGTGGAAGCGCGCTCTCTCCAGCGAAGTGCTTGTACCACCCCAGATATCTGGTACTACGGTAGTTGTGCAGACGAACGATGGAAAAATATTTGGGCTCCATACAAATGGTGGGAAAAAGATCTGGGTTTATGATCGAAATGTACCCATATTGACTTTGCGTGGTAATAGTACACCGTTAATTGTTGATGATCAGGTTATCGCTGGATTTGCTAGTGGTAAGCTTATTTCACTTGCACTAAAAGACGGTAAATTATTATGGGAAACAAGTGTTTCGGTCCCAAAAGGGAGAACGGAACTAGAGCGTTTAATCGATTTGGATGGCCCAATTGTCTACAACAATGGAGTAATCTTTGTTTCTGCCTACCGGGGAAGAGTAGCCGCTGTGGATGTAAGCTCAGGCCGCATCATTTGGACGCGTGAAATGTCATCACACTTAGGAGTGATTGTTGGTGATGACTATATTTACCTCACCGACTCCGATGGAAAAGTCTGGGCACTTAATCGAGATAGTGGTGCGACATTGTGGATGCAGGATAAGTTGAATGATTTGGCTAGCACTCGCCCTGCTATCGTTGGAAAGAATATTGTTGTTGGTGATTTAACCGGTGAAGTTTATTGGTTAGATATCAGTGATGGCCGTTTGCTGGGGCACCTTGCACACAAGACGGTTTCCGAGTTATCCGGTGCAACACATTATGTCGATGAAATTGAAGATGAGGGATTTTTTCGCGCAAGAAAAGAAGCAACATCTGTGATATTTCAGCCACTCGTCAATGAGAATTCTATTTTAATTACATACCAGAACGGTATTCTAGCCTCCATCGCAAGGGCAGATTAGTCATGAAACGTGTTATTGCTCTTGTCGGTCGACCAAATGTCGGCAAATCCACCCTATTTAATCGATTAACTAAAACACGAGACGCTCTGGTCGCTGATGAGCCAGGCTTGACGAGAGACCGTCGCTACGGAACCGTCAATTTTGATGAAAAGAGCTATATATTAATTGATACTGGCGGAATCTCGGGTGAAGAAGGAATTGATGAGCTAATTGCTGGTCAAGCATATCAAGCGATTACTGAAAGTGATGTTGTAGTGTTTCTCGTCGATGGTCGAGCAGGAATGACCGCTGGTGATGAAAGTATTGCACAACAACTGCGTGAAACGGGTAAATTAGTTATTGTCGCTGTTAACAAAACTGAAGGCATGAATAGAGAGGTTGTTAAGGCGGAGTTCTACGCTTTAGGGATCGAAGAAGTTTATTCTTGCTCATCAGCCCATGGCGATGGTGTTGGGCAATTGTTCGAAGATATTGTATCTTTTTTTCCTGAAGAGCCAGAAGTGGAAGAAGAGGGCGAGGAGACTAAGGGTGCAAAAGTGGCCATTGTTGGTCGGCCCAATGTCGGCAAGTCTACACTAGTGAATCGATTGATTGGTGAAGATCGAGTATTGGCTTTTGATATGCCGGGTACAACACGTGACAGCATCTACATCCCATTTGAGCATCGCGGCCATCAATTCACTTTAATAGATACAGCTGGCGTACGCCGAAAAAGTAAAGTTCACGACAAGATCGAAAAGTTTAGTATCGTTAAAACACTGCAGGCAATTGAGGCATCAAATGCGGCGATTTTAGTCCTTGATGCGCATCAAGGGATTAGCTCTCAAGATGCAAGCCTGCTGGGTTATATCATTGAATCTGGAAAGGCATTGCTGATTGCAGTTAACAAATGGGATTACTTGCCTAAAGATAAAAAAGAGCAGGTAAAAAAAGAGTTGGATCGTAAACTAGCGTTTGCGGACTATGCTTCTATCCATTTCATTTCAGCGTTACATGGTACTGGTGTCGGTAAGTTGCTTGGTGTGGTCAATCGAGTTTATGAAGCGTCTCGAACCAATTACCAAACTAATTTCCTGACGCAAATTCTTGAAGATGCGGTTAAGAGTCATCCGCCACCAATGTCTGGTGGGCAGCGCATTAAGTTGCGCTACGCGCATCAAGGTGGCCAAAATCCACCGGTGATTGTAATTCACGGAAACAGAACGGAGAATGTTCCCGATTCTTATCGAAAATATTTGATTAATATATTCCGAAAAGTTTTGAAGATAGAAGGAACGCCTATCCGAATCGAATTTAAATCGGGCAAAAACCCATTCGAGGGTAAGAAGAATACATTAACAAAGAGACAAATATACAAACGTAAACGCTTGACTCGTTTTACAAAGAAGAAATGAGCTTTGTCGTATAAATATTTTTGTTGGAATTTTCATACATACCTGCATGAAGACTTGTCTTAACTGAAAAGACACTAATTAAGTGATATAACGAGTGTTAGCTCGATTAAATTCTTACTATTAAGTTTAATTAGGGCATCGTTAGTAATCAATAGTTCTTTCGTCATATAAAGATTACAATATTTTAAGTTAATTCTCCGTAGTACATTTCGATGTTATTCAATAGAATCATTGCGCATAAATATAATAATCCTAGAAATATCAATGGCACCCAAACTCGTGGGATAACTGATTCTTCTAAGATAATAGAGATTCATTTATTTTTTAGAAAAAGTGATGTCTAGTTTTGTTGCTTCAGATAACTGCGTGATACACTTTTATAAAGTTGTGAAAAATTTTAATTAAGGGGAAGTTGTGAGTAAGAGTGTGGTTATCATTGGATTGGGGGAAATGGGTGGTGTTTTTGCGCGAGGTTTTTTGCGTGCGGGTGTTCCTGTTTATCCTGTTGTTCGAACAGTGAATATTCAATTGGCTGTTGAAGCAAACTCTTCACCCGATTTGGTGTTAGTTGCTGTCGCTGAAGATGATTTGCAATCAACATTGGCGACTATTCCGCAGCAATGGAAATCGAAAATAGCATTGCTTCAAAACGAGCTTTTACCAAAAGATTGGCAATCACATGAGCTGCATGACCCAACTGTTATATCTGTCTGGTTCGAAAAGAAAAAAGGGCAAGATGTTAAAGTATTAATTTCAAGCCCTGTCTTTGGGCCTGGCGCAAAGCTTATCGAAAATGCGTTAAAAGCTATTGATATACCTGTACACATTGTTTCATCAATCGGCGAGATGGAAGACGAATTAATTCTAAAAAATATATACATACTTACAACTAATATTTCAGGTCTTGAGTGCGGTGGCAATGTTGAGTTTTTATGGGAAGAAAATAACGAACTAGCTCGGCAGGTTGCAAATGAAGTTATGGACATTCAGGAATGGTTAACAGGAAAAACACTAGATCGAGAAAAAATAATCAAAGGTTTTGTGCGTGCGATTGAGGGAGATCTTGCTCATATGTGTATGGGACGCTCTGCTCCAATGCGTCTTGAGCGCGCGATCCAAATGGCTGATGACGCAAAGTTGGCAGTTCCTAAATTACGAGAAATTTATAAAAATAGAATAATAAGCTAGGAGGCTGTCTGTCGTGTCTAATAATAACGGTTTTTCTATAGAGGCTATGGAGCTCGGCCCAATGGAAAATTTCATTTACATTATTCATGATCATGCAACGAATCGCGCGGCGATTGTTGATCCGGCTTGGAATGTCGCTCACATTTTGGACCGGGCTGAAGAAAAAGGGGTGAAGATTACCGATATCCTTCTTTCTCATAGCCATGCTGATCATATTAATGGTGTTCAAGAAGTGTTGGATGTTTGTGATGCCGAAGTGCACATGCTTAAAGCTGAGGCAAATTTTTCAGGTAAATTCCAAGAGATGGCGACGCTTCATTATGGTGGCGATACGATCATGCTTGGAGAAACTCAAATTGAAGTTTTGCACACCCCCGGTCATACTCCGGGTTCTGCCTGTTTCCATATTGGTGGAGAGTTAATTACTGGTGATACCATGTTTGTGTTTGGATGCGGTCGTTGTGATCTGGCGGGTGGTGATCCAAATCAAATGTTTGATACCTTAAATAAGATCAAACAGAACATACCTCAAGATACAGTGATCCACCCAGGCCATAATTACGCAGAGATTGAAGTCTCTACTCTTGCGGAGCAGGTAGAGGGTAATCCTTTTCTACACTTCAGTAACAAAGCGGATTTTGTGAAATATAGAATGGTGGAGCACGATAAGATTCGTGATATTCCGTATCATCCAGTAATGCAGCAAGTGATTAAAGCCTAATAAATTAGCATGATACTTCTTTAAGTTATGCTTTTAAATTTGTAGACCACTCTGGCTACTGCTAGCGGTAATGAATCGCGAGCCATATTGTTTCCGTGTCACTCGATGTTGATTCAACCCTGTGCTGTGTGTGAGCGGGAATGTTTACATAATCACCTTCGGTTAAAGAAATTAATTGCCTCTCGTTTTTAAATCTAACTGTTGCATTGCCTTTGAGTAATAAAACCCATTCACTTTGTTTTTGATCGTACCATTCGTTTTCTGGTGTGGACTGGCCAGTGGAAACAATACGTTCGATTTTAATGTTTGAGTTTTCAGCTAAAGTTTCAAAAATTTCCAGATTGGATTTCATTGGTAATCTGGAAAGTATATTGTTCTTTTGAATGCTAGCCATGAAATGTTCTCGATCTAAATTTTTGTTAAACTATAATACTCTTGTTGAGGGGGGTAGTTGCTATTCATTAAGATGGTTAAATAAATCTATTTTTAATTTGAAGAAAGTTTTCGAGATCATTGCTTAGTACGGCGCGAAACATACATCCCAGCGCCGCGTTATTCATGTTAACCACATTAGACTGTGCATGTGAAATTTGCTCTTGTAACGCTTCACTAACTTCCGCTGCTTTTATATGGCGGTACATTTGATTGGATAGTTCCTTTGTGTAGTATTCTGCACTACAAAAACCGCACTCCTCAATAAGTCGAGAGAATTTTAAAAATGCAGTTGGTGTTAGTCGCCACAGATAGTTTTTCTGTGGATGCTGCTCAAAATAGAATATTTTCATGGGCATTGTTCTGTTGTCTATATAATATAACGACAACAAGAGAGATGACCTGAAATGCCTAGGCTTATTTTATATGAGAAAAAGCCTTGCTAAAATATGATTTGCCATCCTGCATTACAAGATCGCCGTGAGAAACAATTATTTTATCAAAATCATAGCTCAGTATGGTATTGATGCTTTGTGAAAATTTCACTTTGTTTTTAATAATAGCTTTAATCAGATGTGTCGGTCCAAATTTCCCATAAGCACCGTAGAGTCTAAAAAAAATGTTTGACCATATTCCTTTAACATTGTGAATGTTAAAGGCGAGATCTGTAAGTACTAATGTTCCGCTTGGTATGTGAATCAAAGCATATTCATGTAGGCCATTCATGCCGGCTATAAATTGGATCCGAAAATCTGAGGGAATGTTTATGCTGGATTTTTCACTCAGCGTGATTTCCTCAAGGCTAATGTCATAATCAACTTTCTTGATATGCTTTGGCGCCATAAGTGTCGCGTCATTATAGTGTTGCTTCCATTCATTGATGAAAAGATTATGCATTAAGTTCGGGGCCATAAGTAGCTTAACCTGACCCAGTGTATCTATTTTTTCAATGAGCTGGGGACAGATAGGAATGGGGGAGTGTAGTAATAATTTGTCGTCATCGTATTTGATGACAGTCATTTTATTGCCAAAGTTTGCGCCAATGAGTTTAAATGGGTAATTAATAATCCATATATCTTTTCCCACGGGTTCCAAAGGGTAGTTATTCATAGCTTTGCCTCTCGCAATAGGTTTTGTAGTGAGTCACGAAGTTGTTTGTAGTCTTTGTCTCCTAAAGTAGTGCAGTATTGGAGCTCTATTTTTCGAGTTGTTTTAATTGCGGTATCTATTAGTCTGATTCCTTTTTGTGTAAAGTGAACCATTTTTGCTCTACCGTCGTTGCTGTCATTGACGATTTCTATATAGTTTTTTTGCTCTAGGTTACTGCATATTTTACTAATCGCTTGTTTGGAAAGTGCAGCGTCATTTGCCAGTTCGATAAGTTTCATTCCCTCGGGATTCAAATGTCGAATAACATTTAAATGTGAAAGCGTAATATCCGAAAAATTTTGCTGTTGAAGGCCATATAGTAATTTTTTTTCGAAGGCCCTGAATGCATTGATAAGTAAGCGCCCGGTTGGTTGGAAATCGGTTTCTTGGTTTTCTTGTCCGTTTCGTTCTGTCATATTTCACATAGTACTCTAGGTTGACTATATGGTCAATGGAATGGAATTAAACGTGAATAATTTTCGGATGTAAGATAATTACCCCCTTCCAAATTAATAAAAGTAACAATATTTCGAACATTAGAATGCCAATTAGTTGGCAGTAGGTTTTTCAATGGCTGGCTGTTTTCGGATGGCGCGTAGGTCTTATCGCACAGTATAGTTCTATCCAATTGATTATGTGGATTGCAATATTTGAAAAGCAAGGAATTAATTAAGAAATTAGTTGCTATTTTTGAGCTGGCATGCAAGGTGCAAAAGTTAGGTCAGGGCTAAAGCTAATTAATTTAGCTGTCGAAGAACTAAGTAGGTGGCTAGGGATGAGCATTACTAAACATCTTTTTATGACTTCACTCACAGATTAATAGGAGATGTAAAATGGAAATGTTACATACTGTTGCAGAGGCTGTTCTAATTTCGTTTGTTGTTGGTGCAATAATGGGTGGAATGATTACGGCTCATATGCAATCACGTCATCAAAATCAAAGTGACGAAGGTGAACTTGAACCAGTTAAAGTTAAAGTAGACCGACATGATGGGTAATTGATAACTCCGGCTATTCAGCACGTAAGACTAGGTAGTTAAGTTGGATAGTTGGGTGTTACATGGGTGGATGTAATTCTGTTAGTGGCCATCGCGCCTTTGTGGAAAATGATAACGACTGTTGGTGTTCATGTTTGAGTCGTAGGTATCCAGTATACGCAATCATAGCGCCGTTATCTGTGCAATACTCTTTCGATGGGTAATGAACGTTGGTGCTTAGCTCTTGTTTAAGTGTTCCAAGTTTTTCTCGTAGGTATTGGTTAGCGCTCACACCACCGGCAACCACTAACTGATTTAGTTTAGTCTGTTTAAGTGCACGCTTACATTTTATGAAGAGCGTGTCCACTGCCGCTGTTTGAAATGCTAATGCAATATTTGCTTTATCTTGTTCTGATTTTTCTGTTGCATTGAATGTATTGATTGCAAAAGTTTTAAGGCCGCTGTAACTAAAGTCTAGCCCGGGGCGATCTGTCATTGGCCGGGGGAATTTATAGGTGTTTGCTATGCCTTGCTCTGCAAGTTTGGCAACTTCAGGCCCGCCTGGATAAGGTAGCCCCAGCATTTTTGCCGTCTTATCAAAAGCTTCACCGATTGCATCATCGATTGATTCTCCAAGGAGCTCGTACTCGCCCAGTTTGTGTGCAGCGATGAGTTGAGTATGACCGCCAGAAACTAACAGTGCTAGAAAAGGGAAGCTGATATTTTCATCGTCAATCATAGGTGCAAGTAAGTGCCCTTCCATATGATGGATAGGAGTACAAGGAATCCCAAGAGACCAGGCTAAAGAGCGACCAATAGATGCGCCACTAAGAAGTGCTCCCATCAAACCGGGGCCTGCTGTATAGGCAATTCCTGTGATGCTTGATTTTTCTATGCCTGCGCTAACCAGGGTTTTGTTAATGAGTGGTAATGTTTTATGTACATGGTCACGAGATGCTAGTTCTGGCACAACGCCGCCGTACTCCCTGTGCAGCTCAATTTGACTATAAATCTCATGACCCATCAAGCCATGTAGTTCGTCATAAACAGCGATGCCTGTTTCGTCGCAAGATGTCTCTATACCTAATATACGCATATCTTTGACTTTGAAGTTACCTAGATTCAGCTTTGGATCGGTTGGCAAAGTGAGCAAATATACCTTAATTTGTTAGAGTATGCGCTAGCTGTATAAAAATATTTGGATTCTTAAAAATCCTATTTGCTTTGGAGGTATTGAAAGAGTAAAATCCGCGGTTCGCTGGATGTTGACGGAAATTTTGCCAGAATTGGCGGTTTTCAGAACACATGTAGATTAAAAGATTATAAACGAGGTTAATAAATGCCATCTGTAAAAGTTAGAGAAAACGAGCCTTTTGACGTTGCAATTCGTCGTTTTAAGCGTTCTTGTGAAAAAGCAGGCGTTTTGTCAGAAGTTCGTCGTCGTGAATTTTATGAAAAACCAACACAAGTTCGTAAGCGCAAACAAGCAGCTGCTGTTAAGCGTCAATTGAAAAAAAGTGCTCGTGAGTCTTTGCGTGGTCGTGGTCGTCCAGTTGGCGGTCGTGCTAAGCCAAAACCTACTCGAAGATAGAAGTAGCGTTATAGCATATGTCTGATTTTTTGAAAGGCCAGCTTCAAACCGCCATGAAAGAGGCGATGCGAGCGAAAGAGAAAGATCGCTTGGGAGTCATTCGTTTGATTTTAGCTGCTATTAAGCAGCGAGAAGTTGATGAACGAATAGAGCTTGATGATGAGCAGGTACTATTGGTTTTAGATAAAATGCTAAAACAACGTCGTGAATCAATAGCTCAGTTCCAGGCGGCAGGTCGGGACGATCTTGTTGCAGTAGAAGAAGCAGAAATAGTTGTTATTCAGCAGTTCATGCCTGAGCCTTTATCCGAAGATGAAGTGAAAAGCCTTATTGATCAAGCGATTAGTGAGTCCGGTGCGGAACGTATGAAGGATATGGGTAAGGTAATGGCTATTATCAAACCCAAAGCGCAAGGCCGTGTTGATATGAGCATGGTTAGCAAGCTAATAAAGGCTCAACTCAGCTAAATATTTTTGCTTGATTGTAGTTTTGACTTGCCTGTTGATGCATTATTGGTTGAATCTATGGCTGGCTCAATTCCGCAAAATTTTATTGATGACTTATTGACCCGAGTCGACATCGTTGAGATTGTCGATGCTCGGGTTTCTCTCAAAAAAGCAGGTCGTGATTTCAAAGCCTGTTGTCCTTTTCATAGCGAAAAAACGCCCTCTTTTGTTGTAAGTCGAGAAAAGCAACTCTACCACTGCTTTGGTTGCGGTGCGAGTGGGTCCGTGATCCGTTTTTTGATGGATTATGACCATATGGAATTTGTTGAAGCGGTAGAGGATCTTGCAAAATCAGCAGGAATTTCAGTTCCGTATGAAACACGTAGTGGTAAGAGATTTGAGCGACAAAGTAAAGACTCTACTTCACTGTATGAGTTGATGGAAAAGGTTGCTCATTTTTACAGCCTGCAGTTGCGAAAACACCCGCAAAAAGATAGCGTGGTTAAATATCTGAAAAATAGGGGGCTAACGGGAGCAGTGGCAAAAAACTTTGAGATAGGTTTTGCTCCATCCGGCTGGGATAATTTATCTAAAGAGTTTGTATCCTCCGAGTCACAAAAGCAGTTGGTTGATACTGGGATGTTGGTTAGAAAAGATAATGGGCAAGTTTATGATCGGTTTCGCAATCGAGTCATGTTTCCTATTCGCGATAGGCGCGGCCGTGTAGTTGCTTTTGGTGGTCGAGTAATCCTGAAAGAAGATATGCCCAAGTATCTTAATTCACCGGAAACCGAAATATTCCATAAAAGCCACGAACTGTATGGATTGAACGCGTTACTTAACAAGTCAAACGCGAATAATAGTATCGTGGTAGTTGAGGGTTATATGGACGTTGTTTCTTTATCGCAGCACGGTGTGGGCAATTCTGTTGCGACATTAGGGACGGCGATAACAGAGCATCATATTCAGACTTTAGTGAAGTATGCAGATGTTGTTGTGTTTTGTTTTGATGGTGACGAAGCCGGGAAAAAAGCTGCTTGGCGTGCACTTGAAGTATCCTTGCCGCGTCTTAGCAAGGGCACGCAATTCAAATTTATGTTTTTGCCGGATGGAGAAGATCCGGACTCAATGGTAAGGCGGGTTGGTGCAGAAGGGTTCTATCAGATGGTTGATCAGTCTATGCCCTTATCGGATTTTTTAATTGAGCACCTTTTAAAGCAAGCGGATTATCGTTCAATTGATGGTCAAGTTAAGCTTGTTGAAGTTGCAAGACCTTTAATGTCGAAGCTGCCTCAGGGGAGTTATGTTAATTTGCTTGCTAGTCGTCTCTCTGAATATGTGCAAATGCCTCCTGATGAAATAATCAAGCAGATATTTCCCAAAACAAGAAATGAGCAGCAAATAAAAAATGTTGATAAATTTTTAAGCACAGAAAAGCCTTCTAATATAAGGGTTGCTATAGCGATGCTTTTAGAGAGGCCCAATTTGGCGCTACTGGTGGATAATCCAGAAAAATTCAGGCAACTAAACTTACCAGGCGTTGCCTTATTGGAACGACTACTTGTTTTTGTTAAAGATAGCCCAAATATAACTACTGGAGCTCTCTTGGAGCGTTGGAGAGATCGGCAAGAGAGTGTTTTTCTCGGTCGCATTCTTCGCTGGGAGCACCATGTCCCTGAGTCGGGTTATGAAACGGAGTTTTTGGGCGCGCTATCCGTTCTGGAAGATCAGTTACGGCAGCAGGAGATTGATGAGCTTACGCAGCGTTCAAAAAGGACAGCATTGTCTTCGCAAGAAAAGGAAAGGCTGTCTCACCTATTCGCAGGTAATGATGGAACGAGACATTGAAAAATTAAAATTCTGTACTAAGTATATGTAGATGGAATTAAATCCGGATAATTCATGAGATATACGGATTAGCGCTACTCAATAATACGGAATATTTATAAATCTATTCAACCTTGTTTACAGGTGATTTCTAGAAAGTCTTGAAATCAAGCAGTAACTACCTACATAGATATAGCTGTGAGCGCCGAGCTTCGCGCAATATTAGGACATAGGCCGTGCATGATGTATAATAACGCGCTATTTTTTTTGCAATTTGAAATTTTAGGTCACCATATAATATGAATTCTGAGCAACAGTCTCAAATTAAGTTATTGATTGCTAAAGGTAAAGAGCAAGGTTTTCTTACCTATCGTGAGGTAAATGATCACTTACCTGATGAAATAGTTGATCCAGAACAAATCGAAGATATTGTTGGAATGATCAACGATATGGGGATTCCGGTTCATGAAGTTGCGCCAGATGCTGATTCTTTGATCTTGTCTGCTGCTGCTGATGCAGATGAAGATGCAGCAGAAGAAGCAGCAGCTGCGATTGCAACCGTTGATAGTGAATTTGGCCGAACCACAGATCCTGTCCGCATGTATATGCGAGAAATGGGGACGGTTGAATTATTAACTCGCGAAGGTGAGATAAAATTAGCGAAGCGGATTGAAGAAGGTTCGAAGCAAGTCATTTCTGCGCTTGGGATGTACCCTTCATCAATTGAAGACTTTTTGTCTGCCTATGCTCGAGTAGAATTAGAAGAGCTGCGTTTAAGCGATATTATTGTTGGCTTTGCCGATCCAGATATTGGTGATGGAATTCCGACTCCGCCAGAACCGAAGGCTGCTAGTGACGATGATGATGAAGTTGTAGACACGGGGCCAGATCTTGAAGAAGTTCGAGCTCTCGTTGAAAAGCTTGCCAGCGAGTTCAAAAAATATCTAGCAACCAAAGAAAAGCATGGCGCAACAGATAAAAAGACGATACAACAGAGCGAAGTCGTTTCTGATGTATTGTTAGAATTTAAGTTGACTCCGCGGTTTGTCGAGGCACTTGTGGTGAAGTTGCGCAGTGTCGTTGAGCAGGTTCGTGATCAAGAACGAATCATCATGGGGATTTGCGTTAGAAAAGGCAAAATGCCGCGTAAAGAGTTTATTACTACATTCCCAGAAAACGAGACAAATCCAGACTGGATTGACCAGTTCCTAGAGCGTAATGAGCCATATGTTGCCTATTTGAAAGAGCATGCTGAAGAAGTTAAAGCGGCTCAAGAAAAGCTCGGGCACATAGAGCAAATCTGCAAAATGGATATCCACTTGCTGAAGGACATTAATCGCAAAATGTCGATTGGTGAGGCTAAGGCAAGACGGGCTAAGAAAGAGATGGTTGAAGCAAATTTGCGTCTTGTTATCGCAATCGCAAAGAAATATACAAACCGGGGGCTTCAGTTCCTTGATTTAATCCAAGAAGGAAATATTGGATTGATGAAAGCGGTGGATAAATTTGAATATCGCCGAGGTTATAAGTTTTCAACTTATGCAACTTGGTGGATCAGGCAAGCCATTACACGCTCGATTGCAGACCAAGCGAGAACAATCCGTATTCCTGTTCATATGATAGAGACGATCAATAAATTAAATCGCGTGTCTCGCCAAATGCTGCAAGAAATGGGGCGCGAAGCGACTCCAGAAGAGTTGGCAGAGCGTATGGAAATGCCGGAAGATAAAATCCGTAAGGTGCTTAAAATTGCGAAAGAGCCAATTTCGATGGAAACACCTATCGGTGATGATGAAGATTCCCATTTGGGTGACTTCATCGAAGATCAAAACATAATGGCTCCTAATGATTCTGCAACATTTGAAGGTTTACGTGAATCGACAACCCGAATCCTTGAAGGTTTGACAGCTAGAGAAGCGAAAGTCTTACGTATGCGTTTTGGTATCGATATGAATACTGATCATACGCTGGAAGAAGTCGGGAAGCAGTTTGATGTGACTCGTGAGCGTATTCGACAAATAGAAGCAAAGGCGTTACGCAAGCTTCGACATCCTTCTCGTTCTGAGCAACTACGTAGCTTCTTGGAATAATTCCATTTATTTTAAAAGTCTCAGCTATTACCTAGTGTAATAGCTGAGACTTTTTATTATAATACGCGCGAAATTAAAGGGCCTGTAGCTCAGTTGGTTAGAGCAGTGGACTCATAATCCATTGGTCGAAGGTTCGAGTCCTTCCAGGCCCACCACCTTCCTATTTCTTTTTGAAGCATCACTAAGCAAATTAGTTTAGTGATGATTTGATAAACTTATTGAAGCGCTTTGGGTAACGGGAACATTACGTTCTCTTCCCTTCCACTATTTTCTTCTACCGACGTTACTCCCCACTCTTTTAGTTTTTCAATCACCTGTTTTACTAGAATGTCAGGCGCAGAAGCACCTGCAGAGATACCTATTGTATCAACATTGTGAAGCCACTCTTGGTATATTTCGGTTTCATTGTCTATTAAGTAGGCAGGAGTGCCAAGTTTTTCCGACACTTCGCGCAATCGATTTGAGTTGGAGCTGTTAGTTGATCCAACTACCAGTACAAGATCACATTTTGTGGCGAGTTCTTTTACGGCTTCTTGCCGATTTTGAGTTGCGTAACAAATGTCATCCTTTTTTGGTCCTTCTATTTTTGGGAAGCGCTTTTTCAGCGCGTTAATGACATCATGAGTATCATCCATCGATAGTGTCGTTTGGGTAACAAACGTTAAATTTTCGGGATCTTTGACTTTGAGGTCTTTTACGTCGTTGGAATTTTCAACAAGATAAATTGCACCTAGGCCTAGTTTTTCGTCATATTGCCCAAGAGTGCCTTCGACTTCTGGATGGCCTTCGTGGCCAATCAATACTGTCTCTTTTCCACTCTTCTGATGTCTAGCTACTTCAAGGTGCACTTTTGTGACTAGCGGGCAGGTAGCATCGAATACCTTTAGGCCTCGGTCACTAGCTTTCTTGCGAACAGCTTGGGATACGCCATGAGCACTGAATATAACTGTTTGATCGTCTGGAACTTCATCGATTTCATCAACAAAGATAGCACCCTTTTTAATTAGGTTGTCTACGACAAATTTATTGTGAACAACTTCGTGTCGAACATAAATCGGGGCGCCGAAGATTTCTAGCGCGCGTTCTACTATGTCAATTGCGCGATCCACTCCCGCACAAAATCCTCGTGGATTTGCCAATAAAGCCTGCATTCTTCTTACCTGCAATTAGTTTAGGGATATTTACGCCCTGGAAAATTATGTTTTGCTTAGCTTAATAGTGCTCATATTTAGCTAACGCTAGTTTATCACGAACCTTGCAACATAAAAAAATTGAAGAAAAATTTTTATGCTGTCGATATGTGAAGGTGTTGAGTGACGAAGAACAAATGACGCGTTACCTACAGAGTGTGGAGATTAGCCATACTCGGAAAAAAGAATAACCCAATTAACTCAGGTGAGAAGCCTTGCTAGTTGAGAAAGCTTTTGGAGTGGTGCAGCATGGAAAATAGTATGGATGCGAGTGAAGCGTCAAAAACCGTTGTGACCTGCGAGGCTGTGTTAGATATCAATTCAGCTAAGTCATTATATGCCCATTTTAAAGAAGTAATTGAACATAAGCATGAAGTAGATATTAATGCTGAACAAGTAACGCGAGTAGATACTTCAATTATGCAGATATTTACGGCATTTATATTTGAAGCAAAAACATTAGAAATTCCGGTTGAATGGACTGGGGTGTCAGAAAATTTTTTTGAAACTGCAAAATTATTAGGTTTGGATGTTGAGTTGGCATTACCAAATCCTACACAAAGCTAATGTGTTGTGAGCCAGAATTTATGGAACTATAAGAGGTAAAGTTAATGATTAGTATTGCCGATGTGCAATTTAAGGAGGTGTTCAAATGGCCAAAATATTAGCGGTTGATGATTCTGCATCTATGCGTCAAATGGTGAGTTTTACCTTAAAAGGGGCAGGACATGAAGTAGTAGAAGCGGTGGATGGTGTTGATGCATTACAAAAAGCAAAAAACAATCAGGTCGATTTAGTTTTAACTGATGTAAATATGCCCAATATGGATGGGGTGACGTTAATTCGCGAATTGCGAAGTCTTCCCGATTACAAATTTACACCCATGTTAACCCTTACAACTGAGTCTGGTGGTGAGAAAAAATCAGAAGGTAAGCAGGCAGGAGCAACAGGATGGATTGTAAAACCATTTAGCCCTGACCAATTGCTCGCAACAATAAATAAAGTCTTGGGGTAATAGCATGTCTATTGATATGTCGCAGTTCTATCAAACCTTTTTCGAAGAGAGCTTTGAAGGGCTTGATACGATGGAGTCAGGTTTGCTGGGTCTTGATGTTGGTGCAGCTGATTCAGAGATGATAAACACAGTATTCAGAGCGGCTCACTCTATTAAGGGGGGAAGCGGTACCTTTGGATTTACTGCTGTCGCGGACTTTACTCATGTAATGGAGACATTGCTTGATGAGATGCGTAGTGGAGACAGGCTGGTAACTGAAGAATCTGTAGATTTACTATTGTTGTCTGTTGATTGTTTGCGTGAAATGTTAAAAGCAGTGCAAGATGAAGATGAAATAGACACTGTTCGAGTTGCCGATGTTCAAAAGCAATTAGAAAAGCTTCTAAATGGTGAGACATCAAATAATACCGGCACTGAAAAACAAGACCAATCTAACATAAAAGAAGCCGTAGAAGGCTGGAATGTCAGTTTTAAACCTTTCGATTATCTGTTAAAAACGGGTAACGACCCCGCTAGAATTATTAAAGAATTTTCGTTGCTGGGTGATTTTACAGTTAAAATTCACACAGATAATCTGCCGCTTTTTAAAGACCTTGATCCAGAGTTGCTATATTTTAGTTGGGAATTAACATTAGCTGGAAATGTTGACAAAAAAGACATTGATGAAGTTTTTGAGTGGGTTGATGAAGACTGTGAGTTAAGTATACATGCAATAGGGCAAACTTCCCCTCAGCTAAATAAAAAAGAAGAAAAAATTTCTGAAACTTCAATTAACAATTCGCCTACGCCAGACCCAACATCTCAAGAAAAACCATCTGCATCTGAAGTTGCAAAATCTACTGGCAAACCAAAGACTATTCCGAAAAACTCTGCAGATCAGGGGTCAATTCGAGTAAGTATCGATAAAGTTGATGCATTAATTAACATGGTTGGTGAGCTTGTTATAACACAATCAATGTTAGGTCAGTTGGGAGAGAATATCGACTCCGCAAATATCGAACGGCTTCAAGATGGATTGGCTCAGCTAGAAAGAAACACTAGAGAGCTACAAGAAAGTGTCATGCGTATCCGAATGATTCCCATTAGTTTTGCATTTCAACGATTTCCTCGAATGGTTCGTGATTTATCTCATAAGCTTGAAAAAGAAATTGAACTAAAATTGTCAGGCGAGCAAACAGAATTAGATAAAACCGTGATGGAAAAAATAGGTGATCCACTAGTTCATCTAGTTAGAAACTCCATTGATCACGGCATCGAAACACCTGCAGATCGTGAAGCAGCAGGAAAACCTCGTGTGGGCCTGGTGGAACTCGATGCTTTTCATCAAGGTGGAAATGTTGTTATCGAAATTAGAGATGATGGCAAAGGAATAAATAAAGATGTCATCTTGAATAAGGCGATTGAGAAAGGATTGGTTTCAGAGAATGATGAGCTAACTGATGAGCAAATATTTGATTTGATATTTTCACCGGGCCTTTCTACCGCAAAAGAAATTAGTGATGTTTCTGGTCGTGGCGTAGGGATGGATGTTGTGAAAAGAAACATCCGAGAGTTGGGTGGCAATATCGAAGTGAAGAGCATCGAAGGGAAAGGAAGCACCATTACGGTTCGCTTGCCTTTAACATTAGCAATTTTAGATGGCCAGTTGATTCGTGTGGGTAGTGATACTTATATTGTTCCTCTGGTTTCAATTATTGAATCACTTCAAGTTAAAGAAGCACAAGTTAATGCTATCGCATCCACGGCAGAACTCTACAAACTCCGTGATGATTACATACCAATAGTTAGGTTATACGATATCTTCGAATTAGAACCGAATTCCAAAGAGTTAAAAGATGGTTTGATTGTCATTGTTGAAGGTGATGGTAATAAAGCTGGATTATATGTGGATGATCTTTTGGGGCAACAACAAGTCGTAATAAAAAGTTTAGAAACTAATTTTCATCCAGTGGAAGGTGTGTCTGGCGCAACGATTTTGGGTGACGGCACTGTAGCATTAATCTTAGACATTACTGGTTTGATAAGGCTTTCACGCGAAGTGCGCGATCAAGCTGCATAAGTTGATAGTGGGAGAAATTCATGAGTGAAGCAGCACAAGCACAAACAACAGATATCGGGATTGGGGCGGAAGAGAACTCTGAAACTGAACAATTTTTAACTTTCATTATGGCTAATGAAGAGTATGGTGTTGATATCTTGAGAGTGCAAGAAATACGAGGATGGGATGTGGTTACGCCTATTCCTAATACACCTGCATATGTAAAGGGTGTGATCAATTTGAGAGGAACAATCGTTCCGATCGTTGATCTGCGAGAGCGATTTGGTCTTGAAAGTATTGAATATGGACCCACAACTGTTGTGATTGTCCTTAGGGTAGTTGGTGAAACTACCGATCGCATTATGGGTATAGTTGTAGACGCTGTATCTGATGTTTATAACATCGATAATGCGGATATGAAACCCGCGCCTGATTTTGGCAGTTCAGTGAGTATTGAGTTTGTTAGGGGATTATCAACAGTAGCTGAAACAATGTTGATTATTCTCGATATCGATAAAATGCTTAGCGGCAATGATACAAACGTGTAAAGGCCGAAGTAGTTTATTGAGGTCATTTTAATGAGAAAGATATCAATCATAAGCCAAAAAGGTGGTGTTGGAAAGACAACAACATCGATGAATCTTTCTCATGCATTAATGTTAGCTGGAAAAAAAGTATTGATGATTGATATGGATCCTCAGTCAAATTTGACAGCAAGTTTAGGACTGCACGGACCAGGACTAACTGGGATTGATTCTGTCTTGCTTGATCAGGGAGATATCAACCAGTACATCGTGAATTTGAAAAATGGTCTGGACTTGATTCCTGCTGGAGACAAACTGGGTGAACTCGAGTTTGTGACCAAAGGAGGAGCGGAGCGAGGATTTCGGTTAGAAGCCGCGTTACGAAAGTTGAAAAGTAAATATGATTTTGTTTTTGTTGATTGTCCGCCATCTTCAGGACTATTAGGGATGAATGCCATTATGGCAACGTGCGAGATAATTGTTCCAGTGTCGAGTGACTTTTTGTCAATGCAGGGCTTGTCCAGAGTTCTAGGCATCGTTCAGTACATTGAAGAAAAGCTGAAGAGAAAAAACAAAAAATGGATTGTGTTGACCCGGTTTCAACAGAGAAGACGTCTCGCACAAGAAGTTAAAGAAAAGGTGTATCGATATTTTCCGCGATTAGTTTTAGCAACGTCGATTAGAGAAACGGTTGCCTTGGCTGAAAGCCCAAGTTATGGGAAAACCATTTTTGAGTATCGTAGCGCCAGCAGAGGAGCGCAAGATTATTCAGATTTGGCAAAAGATATTCTGAATGGGGAAAGAGCATGATGAGTGTAGATAAAAAAACAAAAAATGGAAGAAACATGAAAGAAATAATAATAACAGTGTTGGCAAACTTGATATGGAACGGGTAGGTCGCAGAGTTAGAGGTCGCTATGTCTGAACAGAAAAAATCAGCTATTGGTTATGACCCTCTTGCATGGATGAATGAGACTGATTCGGAAATACGGAGTAATGGAAATATGAATACCCAAGCTACAAACAAACAGCAAAATGATGAAGAATTGAATGTTGCAGTGCTTGAATCATCATTCAAAGCATTGGAGCCTGCAGGAGAGCAGGTGACGCTCAAATTCTATGAAAAACTATTTCAGAAGTTCCCTGACGTTATTCCGCTGTTTTCGGCGACTACGGTAGAAGAGCAGCATAAAAAATTATGGGCCGCATTGAAGCTTGTTATTAGCTCGCTGCGTAACCCAGAAAAGTTAACCAGCGCGCTTGAAGAGCTAGGTAAACGCCACGGTGGGTATGGGGCAGTGGAAGCACACTATGGTGCTGTTGCTGAAACTCTGTTAAGTGTTATGGAAGAGTTTGCTGGTGATTTGTGGACCAGCGAGGTCGAAGGCGCATGGATAACAGCATTAAATACAGTAGCAGGCATAATGATAAACGCAAGTAAAGAGGGCAATTCAATGGCAGTAAACCAGGCAGCACTTAACAGTCAAGATGACGTTGAGTCAACAAGAATGCAAGCAGCAGTTGATGGTGCAATGACAGCGATGATGATGGTTGATCGGGAATTAGTTGTGACATATGCAAATAAAGCAACAACGGACTTATTGTTAAAACATCAAGATACACTGCGAACAATTTATCCTGGTTTTTCTGCGAATAATCTTATCGGTCAATGTATTGATCAATTTCATAAAAATCCAGCACATCAACGAAATGTATTAGGTAACCCCGCAAATCTTCCTTATCAAACAGATATCGAAGTGGGGCCATTGAAATTTGCGCTAAATGTAACAGCTATAGTTGATGGTTCTGGTGTTTATGTGGGTAACTGTCTTGAGTGGTCTGATGTTTCAGAGTTAAGAGAAAAAGAGAATAATGTCTCTCGATTGCAAGGCGCAGTAGATAATGCAATGACAGCAATTATGATGATTGACCGAGATTTCAATGTCACATATGCCAATCAGTCAACAATAAACCTATTAACTAACAATGTGGAAGAGTTAGGAAAGGTTTTTCGTGGTTTTGATCCAAGTAAACTTGTAGGGTCTAATATTGATATGTTTCATGCGAACCCTGCCCATCAACGAAAATTACTTTCTGACCCCAATAATCTACCCTATCAAACGGATATCTCAGTTGGACCCTTAAAGTTTAATCTTAATGTGACTGCAATAATGGATGCAAGCGGGGATTATATTGGTAACTGCCTAGAGTGGCAGGATGTCACTCTACAGCGTCAGAAAGAAAATGACGTTGCACGATTAGAATCAGCCATTAAAGGTTCACAGACCAATATGATGCTTTGTGACGAGAACTTGGATATTTCGTTTGTTAATCCAGCAGTTCAAGAAATGATGAAAAACAGGCAGCATGAATTGCGAAAAGCGTTTCCTGGATTTGATGCCACAAATCTTGTTGGTCAAAACATCGATCAATTTCATAAGAATCCAGCACATCAACGTTCTTTGTTAAGAGATCTAAGTGCATTGCCTGCTAAAGCAGAAATCTCAGTTGCTGGCATTGAATTTTCAGTAAATGCAACACCTATTCTGGATGCTGATGGTGAGTGGAAAGGTAATATGGTCGAGTGGAATGATATTACTGAGCAAAAAGATGCTGAGCGACAAATTCAAAACTTGATACAAGCAGCAGCCAGTGGTGACTTAAGTGAGCGAATCGATGTGGAAAAATATCAGGGTTTCCTCAAAGGTGTTGGTGAGGGAATTAACAACTTAATTGAAGCTGTTGTGGCGCCCATACGAGAAAGTACTACCGTAGTGAAAGCCCTTGCAGATGGGGATTTAAGAGAAGAGATGTCAGGAGATTTCAGTGGTGAATTTGCTGATATGAAAGAAGCGCTCAATCAATCTGTAGACAATCTGCGTAATATGGTAGGCCAAATTCAATCCTCATCTGGTAGCATCGTATCTGCAGCAGCAGAGATTGCACAGGGCAATACTGACTTAAGCCAACGCACGGAAGAGCAGGCTTCTTCGTTGGAAGAGACTGCCTCAAGTATGGAAGAGTTAACAAGTACTGTTAGGCAAAATGCAGATAATGCGCGACAAGCAAATCAACTTGCAGCAGGCGCGCGCGATCAAGCAGAAAAAGGCGGTGAAGTTGTCCAGCGAGCGGTTGACGCGATGGGCGAGATAAATACAAGTAGTAAGAAAATTGCAGATATCATCGGTGTCATTGATGAAATTGCTTTCCAAACAAATTTGCTAGCATTGAATGCTGCCGTAGAAGCAGCACGGGCTGGCGAACAGGGGCGCGGCTTTGCTGTAGTGGCTGGAGAAGTAAGGAATCTTGCTCAACGAAGTGCCGGCGCCGCGAAAGAGATTAAAACACTGATTCAGGATAGTGTTGAAAAAGTAGATGATGGATCAAAGCTGGTTGATCAATCGGGTAAAACGTTAGATGAAATTGTAGCTGCTGTAAAGAAA
Organism: uncultured Ectothiorhodospiraceae bacterium; assembly: GCA_945787715.1. Lineage (GTDB taxonomy): Bacteria > Pseudomonadota > Gammaproteobacteria > S012-40 > S012-40 > CALZJE01. The sequence continues at coordinate 52,365 of CALZJE010000006.1, forward strand.
GTGAGTGATATCATTGCTGAGATCGCTGCGGCAAGCCAAGAGCAATCTTCTGGGATTGATCAGGTTAATAAAGCGGTGACACAAATGGATGAGGTGACTCAGCAAAATGCTGCATTGGTGGAAGAAGCAGCCGCTGCGAGCGAATCCATGGATGAGCAAGCGCGTGGCTTGCAAAAACTGATGGAATTTTTTGTAACATCAAAAGATGGAGCAGTGTCGAGATCATTCGCTCCAGTACAGCAAGCTGCAGCTGAAAATTCGTCGCTTGTTGAGCGATCATCCGCTCCAGTACAGCGAGCTACACCTAAAAAATCGCCTCCTGTTGAGCGATCAGCTGCTCCGAAAAAAGCGCAACGCCCATCACCATCATCGCGACCAGCTTCGTCTGGTGGTGATGCTGAGTGGGAAGAGTTCTAATTGAATTTGATATGATGCAATTGATATTTTGAAAGATGATTGCGAGTGTAAGTTCAAAGACCAGGATATAGGGTAGTAGATAGAGAATGGAGCCAGCATCGGTACATGAAAGGGAATTTATTTTTTCTGATCAGGATTTCGAAAGAATACGGAATTTCGTTAAGGAAGAAACGGGGATAACACTATCAGATGCGAAGAAAAATATGGTTTATGGTCGTCTTTCAAGGCGTCTACGGGCGCTTGATATAAAAAATTTCAATGATTATATTGAGATTGTAAGCAGAGGGGAGTCAGAAGAAAAAGGGAATTTTATCAATGCTATTACCACTAACCTTACCTCTTTTTTTCGAGAAGAACATCACTTCGATTATATTAAGGAAACTGTAGTTCCAGAGGTTTTGAGGAAAAACAGTCATACTAAAAAGGTACGAATATGGTGTGCAGGTTGTTCTACCGGTGAGGAGCCCTATTCACTATCAATCGCACTTCATGAATCGATACCTGACATTGAGCGCTGGGATATAAAAATTCTGGCAACAGATTTGGATACTAATGTTTTAGAGCACTGTCGTCGCGGTGTATATGACATCGAACGCATCGCCGGATTGAGCCAGGCAAGAAAGTCTAATTGGTTTTTAAAAGGCAAGGCTGATCACTCGAATAGTGTAAAAGTTGATGCTCGTCTGCAGTCGTTAATTACTTTTAAACAACTAAATTTAATGCAAGACTGGCCAATGAAAGGGCCATTTGATTTTATGTTTTGCCGCAATGTTGTCATTTATTTTGATAAACCAACACAAAAAATTCTTTTTGATCGTTATGCAAATCTTGTTAAAGAAAACGGTTATCTATTTTTAGGTCATTCTGAGTCTCTTTATAACGTATGTACACGTTTTCAGTTACTGGGGAATACAATCTACCAGAAGAAAGACAAATGACGAATTTAGCATCAAACAATAGTAAGCCAACTTATCCTATGGCGAACTCCTTAGTGGGATTTGAGAAGATCAATCGCTATTGGGATAAAACTCGAGGAATTTGGGGCGCAAAAATTCTACCCGGTGAGTTTTATGTGACACTTCACGATGAGTGTATTTCGACGGTGTTAGGCTCTTGTATTTCTGCATGTATCAGAGATAAAAAGCTTGGCTTAGGTGGAATGAATCATTTTATGCTTCCGTCGACAGGGGAGGCTGATCAAATGGGTTCTGCAAATCGTTATGGAAACTATGCGATGGAAAATTTGATCAATGAAATATTAAAGAATGGAGGACGCAGAGAGAATCTGGAAGTGAAGATATTTGGTGGTGGTAAAATTCTTCAGAATATGACTGATATCGGAAATAAGAATATTAACTTTGTTAGAGAGTATGTGGAAACAGAAGGAATACATGTTTTATCAGAGGATGTTGGAGATATTTATCCAAGAAAGATCATATATTTTCCAGCAACAGGGAAAGCCTTGATGAAAAGGCTGAAATCACTACACAATGACACGGTTGTTTCTCGCGAACGTACTTATCAAAAAGATTTGGAGAAAACTCCGATTCAAAGCGATATAGAGTTATTTTAGTATGGAAAAAATTAAAGCACTCATTGTTGATGATTCTGCGCTGATACGAAAGATTTTAACTGAGATTCTATCATCTGATCCGGAGATAGAGGTAGTTGCTACAGCGAGTGACCCAATTGTAGCACGAGAGAAGATAAAACAGCTTAATCCAGATGTTATTACGCTCGATGTAGAGATGCCGAAGATGGATGGTATCACCTTTTTGTCCAATATTATGCGACTACGCCCGATGCCGGTTGTCATGATTTCTTCATTAACGGAAGCGGGTGCGGATATAACACTTGAAGCTCTTGAGTTAGGTGCTGTAGATTTTGTGGCAAAACCGAAAGCTGATGTTGCTCACGGCATGGAAGAATACGCCAGTGTAATTATTGAGAAGGTTAAAACTGCAAGCCAGGCTCGTGTGAGAGCAAGAAATATAGTTTCTAAAGAATCAGTAGTTTCTGAAAAATATTCAGCAGATGCTGTTATTGAAAAAACATTTAGCAGTAAACATTTCAGCTCAACGGAAAAGATTATTGCAATTGGTGCATCTACGGGAGGGACTGAGGCAATCAAAGAAGTTCTTATGAGATTTCCTGCAAACGCGCCGGGTATTGTGATAACGCAGCATATTCCAGAGCAGTTTAGTAAACCCTTTGCGGAGCGTATGAATCGTTGTTGTGCCATGGAAGTGTTTCATGCAGAAGAGGGGCAACAAATATTGCCGGGTTGTGCCTATATTGCACCGGGTAGTCATCATTTGTTGGTGGAACGTAGTGGTGCTCGCTATATCTGTAAACTTAGTGACGGCCCGCCTGTGAATCGACATAGGCCATCTGTCGATGTGCTTTTTCGTTCGGTTGCACAAAATGCGGGCGGAAATGCACTTGGAATCATTTTAACTGGCATGGGTAATGATGGTGCGGCGGGATTGAAAGAGATGCAGGATGCTGGTGCCAATACGATTGCACAAGATGAAGATTCATCTGTCGTATGGGGAATGCCTGGAGAGGCTGTCAAACTGGGGGCTGCAGATAGTATTTTACCTTTGGAAAAAATAACGGGAAAAGCACTAAAATTGATCAGTAAAGAGTGACGTAGCGTAGTTTAATGGTTGAAAATACCGACTGCAAAAAAATAGGAAGGAGCTATGTTGAGAAAATAAGCTCCTTTTTTATTATTCACTTCAATATCATCTGCTTGTAAATTTGAAAAAGCATGTTAAACAATTTGTAATCAGCTGCTCAAGAAATTATCATGTATCACTTGTGAACTACAGATAAGATCCTGATTTTTTAATGCATGAACTAGAACAAGAAAAACGAATATACGAGAGATCAGACCACAATATTTCTCGAGACAATATCAGTCCTAACGCATTAAAAGTGCTATATCGGCTAAAAAACGCGGGTTTTGCTGCTTATTTAGTCGGTGGTGGTGTTCGGGACTTATTGCTGGAACAACTTCCGAAAGACTTTGATATCGCCACCAGTGCAACGCCTGATGAAGTTCGAGAACTATTTCGGAACTGTCGATTGATTGGTCGTCGATTTCGACTAGCGCATGTCCATTTTGGAGCTGAAATTATTGAGGTTGCGACATTTCGAGGGCAGCATTCGGGTGATCAAGGGGATGAGGGGCAAATTGTTGATGGCATGATTGTTCGCGATAATGTTTATGGTTCTTTGGAAGAAGATGCCTGGCGTCGTGATTTTAGTATTAACTCGCTCTATTACAATATTAATAATTTTTCAGTAGAAGATCATGTTGGCGGCATGGATGATCTGCGTAATCGAAAATTACGGATTCTAGGTGATGCTGAGCAACGCTATCGAGAGGATCCCGTGCGTATGTTACGCGCTGTCAGGTTTGCGGCAAAACTGGGATTTGATATTGAGCAGAAAACAGAAGAGCCGATTTTTGAATTAGGTGCATTGTTAGAAGGCGTTCCCCCAGCGCGATTGTTTGAAGAGGTGCTTAAATTATTTCTTGCAGGAAATAGTGTAAAAACACTTGAATTACTTCGGCACTATCACTTGCTACCCTATATTTTCCCGCAAACCGAGGTTAGCCTTAAAGAAGATGAGACTGGTAAAAATCTTGAGTTTATAATACGTGCACTGAGCAACACCGATGAACGTGTGAAAGAGGGCAAGCCCGTCACACCCGCTTTTATTTTCGCGGTATTTTTATGGGATTCGGTTCGTGCTTTGAAAGCGAAATATTTAGAGCGAGGGATTAGTGATAGCCAAACATTAACCGCAGCAGCTGATGCTGTCATGGCTGGGCAGAATAGACGAGTGTCTATTCCCAGACGGTTTCATATTCCCATGAGAGATATTTGGAATTTACAGGATAGGTTTATAAAACGCGCGCCAAAGCGCTCATATCGGCTGCTAAAACATCCTCGCTTTAGAGCAGGGTATGATTTCCTTCTCTTGCGAGCCGATGTTGGGGATGTTGAAGCCGAACTAGCGCAATGGTGGGTAGATTTCTACGAAGCCGATGAAGAGGGGAAAGCGGAAATTATCAACAAACTGAGTGTTGGTCGTCGAAAACAACGACGACGTCCTAGACAATTAGAACCCTAGAATATGCCAAGTGTATATGTCGGATTGGGAGGTAACATAGGTGACTCTCAAACCATTTTTGGAAATGTTTTAGCAGATTTTAGCCAAGATGAAAGAATTGACGTTATTTCAGTATCATCTTTCTATGTCAGCAAGCCTTTGGATAACAAGCAGCAGCCTGATTATTTAAATGCTGTTGTTCATTTACATTCTCAATATTCTCCTCACTCATTATTGAAGCAATTGCAGTATCTTGAAAAACGTTATGGTCGAGTTCGCTCAGGCCAGAATTGGGCATCCAGGACACTCGATCTCGATATTCTTCTTTATGATGATCTCATTATTAATGATGCTGAACTTGTCGTGCCTCATCCGGGTATGTTAGAACGTGATTTTGTACTCTATCCGATGTATGAAATATCCCCGACGATAGAGATTGCTGGTTATGGTTCTATTTCCAGTGCTCTGAAAATTTGCGAAAATCGAGGGTTAAAAAAATTCAATGAACACAACGATTAGTTTAAAAACGAAAAAGCAATCTGGAGAAAAAATCAGCTGTTTGACAGTTTATGATGCCAGCTTTGCTGAAATACTGGCTGACTCTGGTGTTGACATTTTTTTAGTGGGAGACTCATTGGGAATGGTAGTGCAAGGGCGGGAAACAACGTTGCCTGTATCTGTTGATGAGATGATCTACCATGCTTCAGCTGTAAGACGTGGTGCAGCGGATACGTTCATGATAGTTGACTTGCCTTTTATGAGTTACTCAACACCTGAGCTTGCACTAAAAAGCGCAGGGGAAGTTATGAAAAAAAGTGGCGCTAATATGGTTAAGCTGGAAGGTGGCCGAGAAATGCTGAAAACGGTAGAGACATTGAGTTCTCGAGGTATTCCTGTCTGTGCACATTTAGGATTGTTACCGCAGTCTGTACATAAAATGGGCGGTTACCGTGTGCAAGGAAAAACCGAAGATTCTGCTCTAAGAATTTTTGAAGATGCCATCGCAATGGAGGATGTGGGTGCGGATATGCTGGTGCTAGAGTGTGTGCCTGCGGAAGTTGCCAAACGAATCAGCCAAAATGTCGAAATGCCTGTTATTGGGATTGGTGCTGGCGTTGACTGCGACGGCCAGGTGTTAGTTTTGTACGATATGTTAGGTATTTCTAAAGGCAAACGCCCTAAGTTTTCAAAGAATTTTATGGAAGGTCAGGGAAGTATTAGCGCAGCCATAAAAGCTTATGTAAGTGCTGTAAAGACAAAAGAATTTCCAGCGTTAGAGCATTCGTTTTAATGCTTTGTTTGGACGAAGTTAGTTCGGTTCGGAAACAGGTGAAAGGTTGGAAATCTCAAAACCTTACTATCGCCTTTGTACCAACCATGGGGAATCTTCACGCAGGCCACATGGCTTTAGTTGAAACGGCAAAAAATCTGGCAGACAAAGTGGTAGTTAGTATTTATGTCAATCCTTTGCAGTTTGGAGAGAATGAGGATTTTGACGCGTACCCACGCACATTAGAGAGGGACAAAGCTGCTTTAGAAAATGCAGGCGTTGATATTTTATTTCTTCCCACTAGCGTCATGATTTATCCAGATTCTCCTAGTCAGAGTATTCAAGTACAAGTACCTGGGATATCAAGTGTGCTATGCGGAGAATCTCGACCTGGTCATTTCACTGGAGTAGCAACGGTTGTATGCAAGCTATTCAATATAGTACAAGCTGACGTTGCTGTTTTTGGTGAAAAGGACTTTCAGCAAGTTGCGGTTATTCGAAAAATGGTAAAAGATCTATTTATACCTATTCAAATCAGAGCTTTACCAACAGTAAGGGAAAATGATGGTTTAGCTATGAGCTCTCGTAATCAATATCTTTCTAATGAACAGCGTGGAATTGCTTCTACTCTCTACCAAACCATGACGAATATGATAGATAAGGTGAACAATGGATGTGATTATCGTGAAGTAGAGGCGGAAGGTAGAGAAAGTCTTAAAAAACATGGCTTTAGGCCAGAATATGTACAATTGTCTAATCGTGACACTCTACTCCCCGCAACTACTTTAGATAAAAATGCAGTCCTGCTTGTTGCAGCTTGGCTTGGCAAAACTCGATTGATTGATAATCTCTCGCTAAAGAATGGAAACTAAATAATATTAATTGTTGCATCTCTGCTTCAGTACCTCTTTGAACGTTCTTCAATCGAATAATACTCACTTTAGCGCGGCTAGCGTTGCGTTTTTCCTCAATCAGAATGTCCAAACAGAAACTAATTAAGAATGCAGCTTATAAAAGTTATATAATTTACATTCCTAAGCAATTGCACTAATAATAATTAATCGGCATAATTTGGCCTTTTCCGACAAAACAACTAGACTATGCAATTATCTTTGTTAAAAGCCAAGCTCCATCGGGCTTGTGTGACGCATGTTGAACTGGATTATGAGGGTTCATGTGCGATTGATGAAAATCTGTTAAAAGCAGCGGGTATATTGGAATATGAACAAATTCATATATATAACGTTGCTAATGGTGAAAGATTCGTAACATATGCAATAAGGGCGGAAGCGGGTTCGCAGATAATCTCAATTAACGGGGCTGCGGCTCACAAAGCCACTGTAGGGGATCGTGTCATAATTTGTGCGTATACAAATCTGGATGAATCTGAAGCAAGGCGTTTTAAGCCGGATTTGGTCTATCTGGATGAAAGTAACAACATTATTAGACAAGGTACTCAAATACCTGTGCAGGTCGCGTAGATAGAGTAATAGTTAACACGGATACGTTTTCACCTTGCGCAGGAAAATTGGAGGGGATTATGACCAAGTGTATATTATTTGTTGCTGTAATTTTTCTTTCGGAATCCGCTTTTGCTGCGTCTTTCAGTAAAATAAAAGTGGAAAGCAAGCACAGTCTCGAAGTGACTACTCAACTTTATCTTGCTGCGCTTAATAACGCTGAGATTCCAGTACGCTCTCAAAACGAATTGACTCAAAAACTGCCAGGCGGCTTTTCTCGAAGTATTAAAGAGATTGAGTTTTCTAATCCGTATTTTGGTTGGAATTTAGGGGAGTGTCATCGTGGTGAGCGAAAAGATACGCCATTTAAAACGCGAATCTGGAAAGATAATCGCAATAAAGTATGGATAGAGTATCCGCAGCCAGATGTAACAATCAATCAATATGGCGTGATTGAGTGTGGCAATGAAACAGACTTAGTTCAAAAAGCATTGACAGGGTTTGCTGAAGTGGCATCAGAATAGGTTCTTAGAGCGGATAACTTAAAAAAGTATCTGGATTAGAATGCTCTCGATGTATTGCCTGGTTATGGCAATACATCGAAGAGTTTATATTTAAGTTTAACCTGTATTCCTCATCCCAGTAGCTATCGCATTGATGCTTCGTAATAGCGGTACTAACAGCTGTTCTTTCTCATTACTTTCATCTTCTAAGCTACGATAACGGCGAAGTGTTTTAATCTGAATATGGCTTAATGGATCTAAGTAAGGATTACGTCGTGTTAGTGAGAGCATTAGCTCAGGATTTTCTTCAAGCAGGTCATCAATTTTTGCAATTTCAAGTATCTGCGAAACAGTACGAGAGTACTCGTTTTTGATAATCTCATAAATTCGTTGTCCAGCTTCGGCGTCTTCACATAAAGAGCTATATTCTTTGGCGATGTTCATTTCTGCCTTGAATAATGCCATTTGTGTATTACTGATTAGCGCTCTAAATGCGGGCCAATCGATATACATTTGCTGCAGTTTTTCAAGACGGTCAGGATCGTTTTCTCGCCAGGATTCTAACGCCGAACCAATCCCAAACCATGCTGGTAATGTGTGTCTTGCTTGTGCCCATCCAAAAACCCAACCAATCGCTCGCACAGAATTTTTTGATCGATCGCCTTTTTTTCTGTGAGATGGTCTTGAGCCAATATTGAGTAAGCCAATTTCTGAGACTGGTGTTGCCTCATAGAAATAATCTAGAAAGCCATCGGTGTTTTCTGTCAATTTACGATAAGTTTCTTCACCGGTTTTTGCCAAATTACTCATAATTTCTAAATATTCTGGATTATCATCATTCGGCGGGTCGATGATACAACGGCTAGCATTAATTAATCCGGTACTTCCCACCGTTAGTTCATAAATGGCAGTTTCTGTATTACTGTATTTAGATGAGAGTACCTCTCCTTGTTCAGTAAACTTAATTTGACCATGAACGGTACCCGCCGGTTGTGAGATGATTGCTTCGTGTGTTGGGCCACCTCCACGTCCTACAGTGCCACCACGACCGTGAAAAAGTCTAAGGCCAACTCCATGTTCGTTAGCTAGAGCGGTAATGCGCTTTTGCGCACCGTACAGATTCCAGTTGGATGCTAAAATGCCACCATCTTTGCATGAATCAGAATAACCCAACATGATCTCTTGTTTGTTGCCGGATATTTTTAATAGATTCCGGTAAGTAGGGCATTTAAATAAACGAGACATGACTGGTTCGATATGAGCAAGATCTTCGACTGTTTCAAACAAGGGCGATATTTTTATATCACAATATTTACCATTAGAATTGACGCCAACTAAGTTGTTTAGTTTTGCCAGAAACATCACTTCCATAATATGGCTGGCTTCATGCGTCATGGAAATCACATAGCACCCAAAGCAGTTATCGCTAAGTTTTTTGCGCATTGTGTACATGACTTTGAACACGTCTAATATCCCGCGAGAAGATTCTTCCAACACATTTTCGTCGAGGATTTTTTGCGGCGTAGAGTTAATTAGTTCTTCGAGTTTTACAATTTTAGCATTTTCGTCTAACGCGCCATAATTAACGGATGGATCCAGTTGTTTTAATATATCGACAACCGTCGAGGTGTGTTTCGTGGATTCTTGCCTAACATCGAGTTTAAATAGATAAAAACCAAATGACTCTATCAGACGAATTAAGTCTTTGAGCTTTCCTTCGGCACTTGCTTTGTCACCATGACTGCATAATGATTTAGCTATTGCTCTTAAGTCATCAAGAAGTTCATATTCTGTTTTATAAGCATGTGTCAAATGTGTGTATTCGTTTTTCAGTAGATCATTTTGGATATTACTGAGGTTGCAGTTTAAGCGGTGTCTAAGAACATAAAGTATGCGCCGGTATGGTTCAGTTTCAAATTGCGTAGGTTTTTCAGCAAACACCTCGTCTACAATTTCTTTATCTCTTTCCATAATTTCCAGAGCATCAGTGCTAGGCGTGCAGAAATTACTGGATTGTGTGAGAGCTTTGCTCAGCTCATCAAGTCTGTCAATATATTCTGACAAGGCAACTTGCGCTTGCATTAACAGCGCTTCCTCGGTTGTCTCTGGTGTGACGAAAGGGTTTCCATCGCGGTCCCCACCTATCCAGGAACCAAATCGTAGATAGCTGGGGACTTTTACAGAAGGGTCACCGTTTTCGTCGATGCCATAACTCTTTATGACGGCATTTTCAAGTTTTCGATAGACTTGTGGTATAGCTTTAAACAGGCTTTCTTGCGCGTATTGAAGCCCCAATTTTATTTCGTCACTTACCAGTGGTTTATGACTACGGACTTCGTCCGTTTTCCAAAGCACCTGGATTTGGTTTTCCAGCAAATTTATTATGTCTGTATGTTCCGCTTTTGTTAAGCGAGTATCGTCAAGCGCTTCACAACTGCGATAGATTTGACGCAGATTTTCCATAATGCATCTGCGTTTTGATTCTGTTGGATGGGCAGTTATAACAGGAATATATGCCAGTTCATTAAACAATGTCTGCAATTCTTCTGCGGTGATATTGTCTTTTTTTAACTGCCTTAATGTGTCAGTAAAACTTCCTTTGAACGTTGAGTTCATTTTTATTGACTTGCGTCGCTGCTGCTGATGATAAGATTCTTCTGCAATATTTACCAGGCTGAAATAAATGCTGAATGCACGAACAACGTTGGCCAATGTCACCGGATCGAGCTTATCGATAAGGCGGGAGAGTTGTTTGCGTTTGCCGGTGCTGTCTTTTTTACGCAAATTAATATAACCCTTACGTAGGGTTTCAACAGCAGTGTAGACGTGGCTACCTGCCTGTTCGTTAAGCACATTGCCAAGCAAAGTGCCCAGTAACTTGACGCGAGCTCTTAACGCCTTGTCCCTGGATGCAATCATATTAGCCTTCTTTGTTTAATGTGAAGCCATCAGAAGCAGCTGCATAGCGGTTATTTACTAATCATTGCGAAGAAAAAGCTTTCTAATGTTCAAGTTTATCCGAGATAAACTTTCATCAGACGTTGTTTTTCGAGGCCGGAATGATACAAAATAAAATCCATCACGCGCTTCTATTTAAAATACCTTAACTCAATGAGTTAGCGAGTCTGATTAGCTAAATATCCAGCAGTTTTCTGAAATTATGCGGATATTTGTCTAATGAGCAAAGGTGATTATCTATCAAAAGGGCGCACATTATACCGACTTATTCGACTCTTGTTAGCCTTGACATTTTATGGCGTCGTGATATAGGGACACATAATGTTGGGCGGAACTTGTCCAGCTGAAGTCTTGTCGCATACCGTTTCTAATTATTTGATTCCAATCATCGCGGGAATTGAAAGTGGTTAGAGCACGAGTAATAGCTGAGAGTAATGCTTCAGGTGTTGCGTCAAAAAGCTTGAAGCCGGTTGCTGTTTGGTTCTCAATAGTTTCCGCATATGTATCGACAACGGAGTCTGCTAATCCGCCTGTATTATTGACAATTGGTACAGTGCCATATTTCAAACTGTAAAATTGGTTCAGGCCGCATGGTTCAAATCTTGAGGGCATAAGAAACATGTCTGAGCCTGCTTCAATTAAATGGGCGAGAGATTCGTTGTAACCGATTTCAATCGATATATTATAGGGGTATTGGTGCATGCAACTTAATAAGCTTGTCTCTAGTAATGAATCGCCAGAGCCTAACATAACGACCTGAACGTTGTGTTGCATGATTGATGGTAGGATGTTTTGGATAAGGTCGAAGCCTTTTTGTTCTACCATGCGGCCAATAACACCAATGATAGGTTTTTCAGCGTCGACGGGTAGCTTGAAATGTTTTTGTAGCGCTTGTTTGTTTTGGGATTTATTGCTTAACGTTTCATAATTATAGTTTTGAGTGATAAGTTTATCTGTTTCCGGATTCCAATGTTCTTCGTCGATCCCATTAAGTATGCCACTCAATCTGTTTTGCCGATAAGCTAATAAACCTTCCATACCGTAACCGAACTCAGATGTTAGAATTTGTCTTGCATAGGTAGGGCTTACCGTGTTAATAAAGTCGGAATAAACAAGTCCACCTTTGAGAAAGCTAAAATTATTGTGAAACTCTAGTTTGTCATAGTTCCACCATTTTTTATTGAGCGATAACTGGCCGAAAGTCTGTTTAGGGAAAAGTCCTAGGTAGGCCAGGTTGTGTATTGTAAAAATTGTGGCCGGACGTTGTTTTTCAATGGAAAGATAAGCCGGCACAAGACCTGCCTGCCAGTCATTGCAGTGTACGATATCGGGTTGCCAATCTAATTCGAGTTTGTTGGCTGCAATTTGGTAAGCAACCTGATTGAATGTGTTGAATCGTTCAGCGTTATCAGGCCAGTCGATTCCATTACTGGCACCATAAGGGCCACCGTTTCGATAATATAACTCTGGAGAGTCAACAAACCAGATAGGCACTTGACTATTAGGTAACTTACCTTCGAGTAAACGTATTGAAGAGTCACCCACAGTTTTAAGTTTTATTTTAGTTCTACCCGCGTTTTTCAGCGCTGTTTTGTAAGCAGGAATAATAATGCGTACATCATGCCCCGAAGCATTCAGCGCTAGTGGCAAGCCGGATGAGACATCTGCCAGGCCGCCTGTTTTGATTAATGGGTAAACTTCACTGGTGACAAAAAGAATTTTCAATGGCTGACGATTCACTTTATTTTCCTCGTTATTGAGCCAAATGATAACGGGAAATTCATCAAATTAACACCGTGCGTTACGATGGTTCGCAGGATTGATTCATACTTTTCGTTCCCTTGGTTAAATTAACGACTCAAAGATTGAGGATCTTTCTTTTATTTAATGATAGGTGTAGGCTATTAGTCTTTGATATTTCATGTTGTGTGAATTTATACTCAAAGGGCACTCGATCTCGAAGTAATTTAATTCTTCAAATAATTTTCTGATTGATCTCTACATGGAAGAAGTAGGTACACGAGCGCCAATAGTAGTCGCTTTTGGCGACACAGGAGCAGTTTGTTAAAGTAAGTTATTTGTGTAATAAAAGGGCAAGCACGAAAATGTGATACCCATGAATTATTCGAGTTAAATACCGCATTCAATTTGTCGATACAGATAAAATCTATTCTTGTAGTAACCGCATTGCTTTCTGGCAAAGGAAAACCCAATGGAAAAAGCAGATATAGGCCTGATTGGTTTGGCTGTGATGGGACAAAATCTCGTTTTAAATATGGCTGACCACGGATTTAAAGTCGCTGTTTATAATCGATCTGTTCAAAAAGTAGATGATTTCATTGCTAACGAAGCAAAAGATAAATCGATTATTGGAACAAAAGATATCATTGAGCTTTGTGATAGTTTGTCATCACCTAGAAAAATTATGCTCATGGTAAAAGCGGGTGAAGTTGTCGATAGTTTTATTGAATTACTGCTACCACATCTTGATAAGGGTGATGTGATCATTGATGGTGGCAATTCGCTTTATACAGACACGCAACGTCGAACAACTGAGTGTGAAGAGAAAGGAATATTGTTTCTCGGTGTGGGTGTTTCTGGCGGTGAAGAGGGCGCGCGTTTTGGCCCGTCAATTATGCCAGGTGGAAATAAAAAAGCCTGGGAACTCGTTAAAGATATTTATCAAACGATAGCGGCAAAAGTTGGTGAAGATGCCTGTTGCCAATGGGTGGGTGAAGGCGGTGCAGGCCACTATGTTAAAATGGTGCATAATGGTATCGAGTATGGCGATATGCAGCTCATTTGTGAAGCATTTCATATCCTACGTGAAGTGCTTCATATGGATGCGCAAGAGCTAGCTGAAGTTTTTAGTGAATGGAATAAGGGGGATTTGAACTCGTACCTCATCGAAATCACGGCTGATATTTTGAAAGTTCAGGAAAATGGTGAATGGCTTGGTGACAAAGTGTTGGATATCGCCGGGCAAAAAGGCACTGGAAAATGGACAGGAATAAATGCCCTTGAGTTAGGTGTTCCTTTAACTCTCATTGGTGAGGCTGTTTTTGCGCGTTATTTATCATCACTTAAAAATACACGGGTTGCGGCATCAAAAGTCTTCTCTTCACCGACAATTAAACTCGATATCGATAAAGCAGCTTTTATTGATGCAGTAAGAGATGCGTTGTTTGCATCAAAAATTATTTCTTACGCCCAAGGTTTTATGTTGATGAAAGAAGCGGCCGAACAGTTTGGCTGGAACTTAGCTTATGGTGATATCGCATTGATGTGGCGCGGAGGTTGTATTATTCGCAGCCAATTCTTAGCTGATATTAAAGTCGCCTATGAAAATAATCCAGAGTTGGATAATTTGTTGCTTGATAATTACTTTAAGGATGTCATTGTTAAAAACCAATACGGTTGGCGAGAAGCGCTAGTAATTGCAGTTCAAGCGGGAATACCTGCCCCGGCAATGTCATCAGCGTTAGCTTTTTATGATGGGTTTCGATCTGAAAAACTACCAGCTAACTTATTACAGGCGCAAAGAGACTATTTTGGTGCGCATACTTACGAAAGAACAGATCAACCGAGAGGTGAATTTTTTCACTCAGATTGGAAAAAATTATCATAACTATACAGTTTGCGCCAGAATCGCCCATTACTGCGTCAAAAATGCTCATTTACTGATGTAAGCCGCACGTGTTTTTCTTGTGCTCGAGCAAATTTGGCGAAATCTGAATAGTGACAAATTAGCGAATTAAATTAATAGTAGAAGCAAATGGAATCAAAAAAAATTGAACCGTGTACCTATGTGATTTTCGGTGCTACAGGAAATCTGTCTCGTCGAAAATTAATGCCAGCGTTGTATCACCTTGAGGCAGAAGGTCGACTACCTGCTGGAACCGTAATACTGGCTATTTCTCGCCGTGAGTGGAGCCGAGAGGCATGGATAGAAGAAGTTCGACCCATGATAGAAGGGCAAGCACGCGGTGGTTTGGATGAAGAGGTGTTTGCTCGTTTTGCGCAACGACTTCAATATCTTCAGGGGGATTTAAATGATGCACAAACTTATGAAAATATAAAAAACCGTTTAGATAACGATGAAACGTTTCCAGATAATGCGGCATTTTATATGGCACTGCGTCCTGCTGAATTCGGTGTGGTCATTGAGCATCTCGCTGATCATACACTAACCAATGAGGAGCATGGATGGCGACGAGTTATTATCGAAAAACCTTTTGGCTATGATCTCGAAAGCGCTCAAATATTGCAAAAGCGACTTCATCGTTGTTTAGATGAGCATCAGATTTATCGTATAGATCATTATTTGGGTAAGGGAACCGTGCAAAACATTCTTGTGTTTCGTTTTGCTAATGTCATGATGGAGCCGCTGTGGAATCGTAATTATGTTGATCACGTACAGATCACTCACTCGGAGACGCTGGGTATCGCTGGTCGAGCTGATTATTATGAAGGGGCTGGCGCATTACGTGACATGATTCAAAGTCATTTATTGCAGTTGCTTACACTTGTTGCCATGGAGCCACCTGCGTCAATGGATGCAGAATCCTTGCGTGACGAGAAAGTGAAAGTTTTAAAATCGATCCGTCCAATACCGCAAAGTGCGGTTCACGCTCAATCGTTTCGAGCGCAGTATTCTAGTGGAGTTGTTGACGGTAAAAAAGTTAACGGTTATCTTGAAGAAGAGGGCGTATCCCAAGATAGTACGACGGAAACATACGGAGCCATGAAATTTTACATCGACAACTGGCGATGGCGTGGTGTACCTTTTTATGTGCGTACGGGTAAGCGAATGGCGGAGAGTAAATCTGCAGTGAGTATTCGTTTTAAAGTACCGCCACAACATTTGTTTAGAAATACACCGGTCGAAAAGCTAAAACCAGACTGGTTGCTGATGGGAATTCAGCCTTATGAATGTGTGCGTATGGAGATGCAGGTTAAAGAGCCTGGCTTAGAGATGAAAACACGTACAACAAGTTTAGATGCAAGTTTTCGCGAAGAACATGAAAATGCTTATGATGCCTATGAAGATCTTTTACTCGATGTGATTGAAGGTGATCGAACGTTGTTCTTACGTTATGACGAAGTGGAGTGGGCTTGGCGAGTTGTTGATCCTGTGCTTAGAGTTTGGGCGATGGAGCGAGATTTCATTCACACTTACCCTGCTGGTACATGGGGTCCGCAAGAAACACAAAGATTATTTGAAAAAGAAGATCAATTTTGGCGGCATTCTCTATTGCCGGATCAGGGATAGCTTTATCCTAAAAGCCGGTTTTATTCAGAGGCCGCTTCCTCACAACACATAAGAGGAAAACAATATGTGCATTAAACTCAAGTTTTGAGCTTTAAGCCAGGATAAATAGTTTTACCCAGTTGTTAATTCTATGTAGATAAAATGCGATTAAAAAAACAGCTTAAATATATTTTTCTGATACTTTTTCCCGTTTCGCTTTATGCTGAAGATGTAACGAAACTCTTGCCTGTTGATCACGCTGAGAGGGATCTCTCTTTTTATGAGTTTCGTCAAAAAATGCTGCAAGCGATTGATCAGAAAGAACCAGAGATATTGATGAACATGCTTGATCAACGCATTTGGGTTGATCATAAAAAACGTGGTATGAAACATTTTTTGAAGCTCTGGCAACCTGAATCAGCGGATACTGAACTTTGGAGTGTCTTGGGAGCTGTGTTAAATATGGGTGGTACGTTTGTTCGTTCTGAACTTGGAGTTCAGTTTTGTGCGCCTTATGTTTATACAACTTTTCCGGATTCTCTCGATCCTTTTGGATATGGCGCAGTGATTAAAAAGCGAACAGTATTAAAAGCAGGATCTTCTCGTTCATCTCGCACGATTTCCACTCTTTCGTATGATTTAGTGAAAGTTCATGATTGGCGAAGTGTGTCTGACAGTGACGGTGAGCATATTAGCAACTGGATAAAAGTTACATCTTTAAATGGGCAGGAAGGTTATGTAGATAAATCGGATGTGCGTAGTCCTACTGATTATGCGGCTTGCTTTTTATATACTAATAATAAGGGATGGAAGTTGAATTCATTGATGAATAATGAGTGATCAACTGTAGCGCGGATAATCCTAGAAAAATTAGTTGATACATAAGATCGAGTACAAACACTTGATTCGTCTGGCTAGATGAAAAAAATAATTGGATCACCATTCAGGTGATCGCAATTATTTTCATTACCGCAATTCAAAGCAATTGCTCACCTAAAGCAACTATTTTAGCCCCTACATTTGATTAAAAATATATCAGCTCTGTGGTGTTTATTGCGAAAAAACCTTTGAAATTTCCACAACTATGTCGTCGATTAAGATCTCTTTATTTTCCTTAGTTTTACGATTCAAGTATTCAATAATGCCATTATCCAATCCGCGTTCACCGATGGTTAATCGATGTGGAATGCCAATTAACTCCATATCAGCGAACATAACACCAGCACGCTCCTTACGATCGTCGAAAAGAACATCAATACCTGCATTGCTCAGCGTTTGATAAATGTTTTCTGCGGCTTCTTTTACGCGCTGAGATTTGTGCATATTCATTGGGCAAATAACAACCGAGAATGGGGCAAGTGCTTCTGGCCAGATAATCCCTTTGTCGTCGTTATTTTGCTCGATGGCAGCAGCGACAACACGCGAAACTCCAATGCCGTAGCAACCCATGGTCATGACTGTTGATTTTCCATTTTCACTCAATACGGTAGCATTTAGCGCTTTGCTGTATTTATCGCCCAACTGAAAAATATGCCCCACTTCGATACCACGTTTGATGGAAAGTGTGCCGTTGCCATCAGGGCTGGGATCTCCATTTTGTACGTTGCGTATATCAGCAATCATTGGTTCGGCTAAATCACGACTCCAATTAACACCGGACAGATGTTTTCCATCAATATTGGCACCACAGATAAAATCAGATAGGTGGGCCGCACTTCGATCCGCAATAATGGGAATATCTAATCCAACGGGGCCAATGGAACCGGGGTCACAGTTAGCAACGCGATTTACTTCGTCGTCACTAACAAATGTCATAGGCGTTTCCACGGCTTCAAGTTTTTCAACCTTGATTTCATTTAGCTCATGATCACCACGTACAACCAAGGCGACTACCGGAACTTCCGAACCTTTTACCAATAGTGTTTTGATAGTTTGCGAAGGATCTACTTTGAGGAACTGGCTGACTTCTTCAATCGTATGGTGATTGGGTGTATCTACGATTTGTTTTTCCTGCTGTGCTGCCGCTCTTTCTCCTGAAGGAGCTACCGCTTCTGCGAGCTCGATGTTTGCTGCGTAATTGCTTTCGCTACTAAAAGCGATATCATCTTCACCAGACTCTGCAAGAACGTGGAATTCATGGGAAACCGCGCCACCAATGCTGCCAGTATCTGCATCGACAGGTCTATAGTCCAAGCCTAAGCGATCGAAGATACGGCAATAACAAGCATGCATCACATCATAGGTTTCTTGTAACGATTCCGCATCAATATGAAAAGAGTAAGCATCTTTCATGATGAACTCACGTGAACGCATTACGCCAAAACGAGGGCGAGTTTCATCGCGGAATTTTGTTTGAATCTGATAAAAGGTGACGGGGAGTTGTTTGTAACTTTTTAATTCACCACGAATTAAATCGGTAATGATCTCTTCGTGTGTAGGGCCGTAGCAAAATTCACGGTTGTGACGATCTTTTAATCGTAAAAGTTCTGGCCCATATTGATCCCAGCGACCTGATTCTTTCCAAAGCTCAGCGGGTTGTATTGATGGCATTAAAACTTCTTGCGCCCCTGCTTTGGCTAACTCATCTCTGACGATGTTTTCTACTTTACGCAATACGCGCAAACCCATAGGCAGCCAGGTATACAAGCCTGATGCAAGCTTTCTGATCATACCCGCTCGTATCATCAATTGATGACTACGGACTTCAGCATCGGCAGGGGTTTCTTTGACTGTTGCAATTAACATTTGAGAAGTACGCATTGAGTACAAATCCTTTAAGTAGTTTGAAAGCGCATTGAAAGATCAATGGCGTGAATATTTTTGGTGAGTTCACCGATGGAGATAAAGTCCACACCAGTCTCGGCAATCTCGGTCACTGTTTTTTTATTGACGTTGCCAGAGGCTTCAAGCTTCGCTCTTCCTCTGTTGATAGCAACGGCTTGTTTTAATGTATCTGGTGACATGTTGTCGAGCAGCACGATATCTGTATCGGCATCGAGGGCTTCATTTAATTCGTCGAGATTTTCTACTTCAACCTCGATCGGAATGGAGGCTGAGAGTTTTCTAGCCTCTTTTATTGCAGCAGTGATGGAGCCAGCTGCCATAATATGATTTTCCTTTATCAGGATCCCATCATACAAACCGATGCGATGATTAGTACCGCTACCACATAAGACCGCGTATTTTTGCGCATCACGTAATCCTGGGATCGTTTTTCTTGTATCCAGAATCTTGCATTTTGTATGGCTGACTAAATCTACATAACTTTGTGTCAGTGTCGCAGTGGCGGATAGTGTTTGTAAAATATTTAACGCACTACGTTCTCCGATTAATAGCTCTCGAGCATTGCCTGATAAGGAGCAAAGCATCGTGTTTTCTTTAACAATATCTCCGTCACATACATTCCATTCAATTTTAATATTGGGATCGAGCTGCTTGAATACCTCATTGAACCAGGCAGAACCAGCGATAGTTGCACTTTCTCTAGTGATTACTTGAGCATTTGCTATTGCATCTGCTGGAATCAGGTTGGCGGTAATATCACCACTTCCAATATCTTCCTCAAGAATACGAGAAACAAATTGAGGGATATTATTGGGGTGTTTGTACTTATATTCTGAAGTGTTCAAAAGTTGCTCGTTTGTTTGTCGGTAAATAAAGTTGCGAAATCTTTGCATGATTTATACTTTCCGCGCAAAGATTTCGGAGCACATTTTACGAAGAAATGGACTTTTTTGGGAGTGTTATTCCTTAGTATGTTCAGCAGCCCTCCATTTACAAGCCAAGTTGATCAATTTTTGTCTGCCAAAACGGATGAAATGGAGAGCTTATCGGGAAGCCCGGATTAGGCATTGATTTTTGCGTTCTGAATGCATTCTTCTTTGCCCAAATCACTCTCAGCGCTTTTTCATCGCACCGTTAACGGGAACTTCTGATACTCTATACTACAGCTTGATCTTGGTTTGAAGATGTTTTTTAAAATGAGAGGAAGTAAAGTATGAGTAGCAAAAAAGAAAGAGATATAGAAAAAAATTATCCCTTACCCGATTTTATTGCAAAACTTCGACGTCTTGCTGATTCATTAGAAAATGGTGAGCAGTTTGAGATTCAAATTGCGGGAGAGAGAATATATGTTCCTGTTCGTGCAAAATACTCGATAGAACATGAAAGAGAAGGTGATGAGGAAGAGATCGAGTTTCAAATAAAATGGTCAGTGAGTAAATAGATTCGGCAACTTCTTCTCGTTCCCACGCTCAATAGACTGGGAACGAGAGGTGTTTAAACAAATAATATTTTTTTCTTAGCGCCAGCCATTCGAGTAAGATCATCTTTATGTTCATTGAGTCCTCATCATAATTTGGCCATCGAAGGCTAAACTTGAAGAAACCAATCATCAAACAGGAGAAAGCTTAATGAGATTTTACAATAATCCACATCCCTTTTACTGTGGTATCGATCTTCATGCTGAGCACTTTATGTTTGTCTTATAGACCAGACTGGTAAAGTTATAACTCATAGAGAAATTTCCGACGATGCGAATAAGTTTCAACAGATATTAAGAGTTAGGCACACAAGGAAATAAAATTGGCAACACTAATTTAAAGTGGGCGTTTTCGGAAGCAGCGGCTTTACTCCTGAGAGGTAATAGTATCAATACGGTCATTTTTTAAGTAAGTTAGCCGTCTTATCACGCGAACTGATAAGCATACATATCACAGATGGCACAAGAATCACACCTAACAACCGGCTGTTAAACGTTTCCGTTATTTGCACCTCTAGTGCCATGCTAAATCCAGCTATTGCTACTCCAGCGACACCCAAATTTAAAAAGGTCCTTTTTCTTTTACTGGGTGACAACCAACTCCTACAAGCAGGACATTTGAAATTGCAACTCCAAGCCTTATATTTCCGATCATCTAGCGGAATGTCAGAAAACAAAAATTCATGTTTACATTGCGGACAAATCATTTCTAGTTTTTTTCACATAACAGTTTTATTCTAAAACACCGGTTATATATCACCCCGTCATATATATACCCTTTCCCAAAAAAAAGAGTTACACAATTTCATCGTGAATACAACGGCTTATTAAAATCTGATTTTAATTGGTGTCTGATATACCAACTGCGGCTGCCTATATTCTCAGCTGTCTATCCACTTGGTTAATAATTCACCCTTTATAAATATTACTTTATATCAACAACATAAAAATTAGCAACTTTCTTTTGGAAAAAATAGGCGACTAGAGTTTCTAACTTTTAGTTAATATTAATGCAGGTGACACAGGTAGGGTTTCTAAATACTGGGCGAATTCAAGTTACAAGTGCACCGTTTAGAATTGAGATATCCGGGAGACGAACAGATATGTTTTATAAAGGTCCTCTGACTGGTTGCTCTCGATAATTGCTCCTTCATCGCCTAAGCGCCTACTTTTGGTGCGCTACCTTCGTCCATTCAGGAGCTCGTACCTCCAGCTTCCATACAGTCGTCAATCGGAACGTCCAAATGAATCTTGTGAATCTTGGGGTCACCCATTAGTCAGCCCCGGTCAATGGACAATAGTAATTTGTGAACACAAAGTGTTTTTCTTTGTGTTTATAAATGACTATTAGCTATCTTGCATGCATCAAGTTAATCACTGTTTTCGCACCCA
>CALZJE010000007.1 GCA_945787715.1 uncultured Ectothiorhodospiraceae bacterium
GTTGCGCATTCCCATCTTCGTCCTTGTGATTGCATCATTTGTTACCATTGTTGAGCTATCAATGAATGCATTTCTTCATGAGCTTTACCTTATCCTCGGTATTTTTATTCCACTAATTGTGACTAATTGCGTCATCATCGCCCGTGCGGAATCATTCGCCTCTAAAAACAACGTTAAAGCATCTTTTGTCGACGGTCTCACAATGGGACTTGGTTTTACATCCGTTCTTTTGCTCCTTGGCGCTATGAGAGAAATTATTGGCCAAGGCACGCTATTCTCTCAAGCACACTTGATGTTTGGTGAAAGCTTTAGAGACATGCAAATTATAGTAGTTGAAGATTACAGCGGATATTTGCTCGCCATGTTACCTCCGGGAGCTTTCATTGCTCTGGGATTATTACTTGCGCTTAGAAATATCATTGAAACAAAACGATTAAATTACCTGGCGAAAGTTGAAAAACCGGCCACAATCGCAGACGATATATCACCGATAAAATGAATAAGGTAAAACGTGCAGAAATTTTTAAACGCTTAAAAGCTGAAAATCCCAAACCGACGACAGAACTGAATTACACGACACCCTTTGAATTATTAATAGCCGTTCTTTTATCTGCACAAGCCACAGATGTGAGTGTAAACAAAGCAACCGATAAACTTTACCCTATCGCGAATACACCAGAGGCCATTCTTAAACTGGGCATTAATGGACTAAAAAATTATATCAAAACAATCGGCTTATTTAATACTAAAGCCGAAAACACCATTAAAACCTGCAAAATACTCATTGAAAAACATGGTGGTGAAGTCCCTCAAACAAGAGCCGAGCTAGAATTTTTACCCGGTGTTGGTCGAAAAACAGCGAACGTTGTTTTAAATACCGCTTTCGGTCACCCTACCATCGCTGTAGATACCCATATTTTTCGGGTTAGTAACAGAACAAAAATTGCTCCGGGTAGAAATGTCGTCGAAGTAGAGCAGAAACTATTAAAATTCATCCCCGAAGAATACAAACTCGATGCTCATCATTGGTTGATATTACATGGTCGCTATGTCTGCACAGCTAGAAAACCACGTTGTGGTGCATGTGTGATTGAAGATCTATGCGAGTTCAAAGACAAAATCGACAACGAATAGAGGCGCAACAACTCTTTTTACTTTTTCCGAATTAAAGCTTAATGGGTTATCTATTTATCCCTCCAAAATAGGTCTCGTTTCAGACAAGAAATTTAAGTCTGTTTATCCTATAATTTACTTCTAGCAATTTTTCAATGTAACCAATTAATTCAATCTTCTTCGAGGTTTTTAATATGCTTTTTTCTCATGATCGTAACGAGTTACGCCAGATTTTTTTCTCTGCTTGGCAAAAACATGAGAACAATCTAACGCTAGAACCCATGGATCAAGTCATCGTAAATGTTCTAATCCTACACCCCGAATACCACTCTTTTTTCAGCAAGCCTGATAATATAAATAAAGATTTTTCACCCGAGTTAGGCCAAACAAACCCGTTCCTCCACTTGGGAATGCACATCGGAATTCACGAACAACTAACTATTAATCAACCCAGCGGAATTAAGGATAAGTACAATATTCTGATGGATAAAATGACAGACCCACACGAGGTTGAGCACGTAATGATGGACTGCTTGGGAGAAATGATATGGCGGGCACAAAGAGAAAATCTCCCACCAGATGAGAATGATTACAATAGCTGCTTGTTGGAAGCGATTAATAAATAGAGAAAAAAAGCTGCAACACTGTGCAGCTTTTCAATTAATAGCTAAATTCTTCTTCCGCTTCCTTATTCAAATTATTATGTCTCATCAGTTTCAGACAATCCCATTCCTGCCTGTTGATGACATGTTTACTTCCATCAATATATTCAATCACCATATCGCTAATGCCATTTGAATCATATGATGCTAAGCGAACTTTGAATAACTGTCCGGTCAGATTGGTGTACCAATTGTTTATTATAGGATCTTGTTGTGTGTGCATAAAACGGCTCCCGTTTACGTCCCTTTTTAGGTTGAATATAATATCAGGGGACAACTTTAAAATCAGCTCAATTTTCAATCTATTGCCGACGATTTTAAACTCGAATGTTTTATTTTTCCTTATGGCAATGGAGTAATTATTCTGATCAACTCATAAATAATTGTGAATAAACAGCATTGACAATAAAATCAACACACTACACCCGATAACCACATCGTCTAAAATACCCGTGAAAGTACAAACAAAAGAACAAGACAATAATAATCTAGATCAACAAACGCTCGTTACTCGTTCGGGTTACTGATGGCTCTGGGTTTATTCAATTACGTTTTTTCTATTTTTCAAAATCAGTTGAGAACAATCTTTCCAATAAAAAGACAATTCAATGCTATGGCGAGATTAGAAGAGGCCCAGATGGGTTGGAAATCGTACACCCAGAATACCTGCTCACAAATGAGAAAAAAAACTCATTACTGCAAGATAAACTAACACCAGTTTACCCGATAACAGAGGGTGTACCACAAAAATCACTCCGAAAAATTATAGATCAAGCTATTTTAAAACTTTCTAAAGAGTCATATTCATTTAATGACCTGATCCCCCGCCAGCTCATCAAACCTTTAAAACTACCATCTTTAAAAAATGCGATATTTGAACTACACAACCCTTCCCCGACGACAGACAAAAGTATATTTCTTAACGCGAAACACCCCGCACAAAAACGTCTAATTCTGGAGGAGCTGCTGGCTCATCACCTAAGCATGCGGCAACTTCGCAGTGAAGTACAATCTAACAGTGCACCGGCATTTTCCTCATCATCTAACCTGTTAGATACATTTAAAGCTCAGCTACCATTCCAGCTCACCAATGCTCAATCACGTGTCATAAAAGAAATTCAGGACAATGTTTGCTGTTCGACACCTATGCTACGCTTAGTCCAAGGTGATGTCGGTAGCGGCAAAACAGTAGTAGCCATGGCTGCAGCACTACAAGCCGTTGAAGCTGATTATCAAGTGGCTTTTATGGCACCCACTGAAATGCTGGCAGAGCAACACTTTGAAAATATTTCCAACTGGACAGAGAAGCTGGATATAAACACTGGGTGGTTGTCAGGAAAAGTCAAAGCTAGCCAGCGCAAATCAACGCTTGAACAACTACTCATCGGCGAAATACAGATTCTAGTCGGCACACATGCGTTATTTCAATCTGAAGTGAAATATCAGAAACTCGGTTTGATTATTATTGATGAGCAACATCGTTTTGGCGTGCATCAACGCTTAGCACTAAAAGAAAAAGGCTTTGGCGGTGGCACCCCGCATCAGCTCATCATGACAGCCACCCCAATACCAAGAACATTAGCGATGACAGCTTATGCGGATTTGGATCTCTCTGTTATCGACGAACTGCCAAAAGGACGACAAGGAATTGATACTGTAGTCATTCCGGAACAACGCAGAGAACAAATTATTCAACGTGTCAACGAAGCGTGCAATTCAGGACGACAAGCATATTGGGTATGCCCTGTCATAGAAGTCGGCGTCGATGTTCCCAACGCCAGTTTAATGATTATCGACAATGCTGAAAGACTAGGTTTATCGCAACTTCACCAACTACGTGGTCGCGTAGGTAGAGGCAGTATTAAAAGTAGCTGCGTTTTATTGTACCAAGGTAAACTTTCGAAAGTCGGCAAAGAACGCTTATCAATAATGCGGGAGACAAATGATGGATTTGCCATTGCTGAAAAAGATCTTGAAATTAGAGGGCCGGGAGAACTTTTAGGCACAAAACAGACGGGTTTGCTACAATTGCGCATCGCTGATATCACACGTGATCAATACTTATTTCCAATCGTGGAAGATTTAGCCAATAAAATAACAACACATTACCCTGAGAATATTCAGCCACTCATTAATCGATGGCTCAATCATGGCCTGCAATACGGAAATGTTTAATGCATTACAACTCAGAACCGGTTTGGCACAACGCTAAACCCTTTTTTACCCACCAAGCTTCCAAAAACCTGAAGAGCTGGATAGTTGAAAGAGGATCTTTAACTCAACGGCTGATAAAAAGTTGCGAAGATTTCAGAGTCGAAGTTTTTGATGAGTTTTGGGGGAAACCTGATCTGTCAGAGCAAAAACAACTGCAACAGCCAAATAATAAACTCTGTTTTATTCGAGAAGTCCATCTTTTTTGCGGAGACGAACCAGCAATTTTTGCCAGAACAGTTATCCCCCAAAACACATTGAGGGGAGAGCTGCAAAAACTCACTCAACTTGGCGCTCAATCTCTGGGCTCAGTATTGTTTGCCAACAATCACATTCAAAGAGGCGCAATAGAGAGTTGTTGTGTAAATAAATCTCACAATATCTATCATCAGGCGCTCTGTTACTCCCATTTTTTTGATCACCAAGTATGGGCACGCAGATCACCATTTTATTTAAAAAACAAACCTTTATTGGTCAGCGAATATTTTCTGCCAGTTATTGAGAAATTTTCATTGTGAACACCCAAACCTTACTGAATCCTAAACAACGGCTACACGAATATGGTTTACTCATGCGCATTGATAAACCTATCGGGATATTATTGCTGCTTTGGCCGACCTGGTGGGCACTTTGGGTGGCGGCAGAAGGCTTTCCTGATCTTTTGGTGTTTATCGTATTTACCGCCGGTGTGTTTCTTATGAGATCAGCAGGATGTGTTATCAACGATTATGCTGATCGAAATATTGACGGACAAATTGAACGCACAAAGAATCGCCCACTGGCACAAAAACGTATAAATCCCAAAGAAGCGTTGCTTCTTTTTGCAGGATTGGCTCTCACAGCTTTTATTCTCGTATTATTTATGAACACTAAAACCATTGCCATGTCTTTTATTGGCGTTTTACTCGCAGGCAGTTATCCATTTATGAAGCGTTTTACTCACCTACCTCAATTGGTTTTAGGTATTGCGTTCGCCTGGTCAATCCCCATGGCATTTGCCGCACAAACAAATTCAGTTCCACTAGTGGCCTGGCTACTTTTTATTGCGACAATCTGCTGGACAGTGGCTTACGATACAATGTATGCAATGGTGGATAGAGAAGATGATTTAAAAGCGGGTGTTAAATCAACCGCCATTTTGTTTGCAGAACATGACAAGCTTATCATTGGTATTTTACAAGCAGCAACATTGCTTCTGCTATTTACCGTCGGTATTTATCTTGGATTGAGTAACTTATACTATATCGGACTTTTAGTTGCGGCAGGCTGCGCAGTTTATCAACAATTATTGATTAAACAACGTAACAAGAAAAAGTGCTTCGTCGCTTTTTTAAACAACAACTGGTTTGGCTTGGCTGTTTTTGCCGGCTTTTTTGGCCATTATCTCATTCAATAAACTTTCACTTACACATTGTATTCCTTTGTTTTTAAAAGAGAGTTTCACGATATCAAATTTTTCTGCAATAGTAACAGTGAAAACGAACTCAAAATACTCATTTACTTCGTGTAAACTTCGTTTTTTCAATCGTTTATGCCTTGCTAGAACGAACACTGTTTTTTCGCACCAGGGTCTCTGTTAATTTGTTTTTTTACAAAAAGTAGTTTTAATTCATGACTGGAATTTACGAAATTGCCGCTATTCTCGCTGGCTTTGGTTTGCTCATTTGGGGCGCCGATAAGTTTGTTGATGGTGCTGCAGGTCTGGCACGCACTTTAAATGTATCAACTCTCATTATTGGATTAGTAATCGTTGGGTTTGGAACCTCTGCACCAGAAATGTTAGTTGCTGGTGTAGCAGGATGGGAAGGAAACACGGGCCTCGCAATCGGTAATGCATTAGGCTCCAATATCACTAATATCGCCCTGGTACTTGGTGTAACGGCAGTTATTACGCCACTAATTGTTCAATCACAGCTACTCAAACGTGAACTTCCGGTGTTATTTTTAATTATGGCAGTAGTGCTAGTACTCTTTTTGGACAAAGAGCTAAGCTTCCTTGATGGCACTATTTTACTTTTTGGGTTTGTTGCATTTGTTGCATGGATGGTTCACCTCGGCAAGCAAAGCCAGCAGAATGACCATGACCCCATGGAAGATGAATTTGAAGAAGAAATTCCGGATAAGCTTCCAATTGGCAAAGCAATCTTTTGGGTTGTCACTGGTTTAATTGTATTGCTTGTTGGTGCCCGTCTGGTAGTCTGGGGTTCTGTTTCTATTGCTCAGTCTATGGGGATTAGTGATTTAGTGATAGGCTTAACCGTTGTTGCAATTGGCACAAGCTTACCTGAGTTAGCGACAACAATAACAAGTGCCCGCAAAGGTGAACATGATATCGCCATTGGTAATATTATTGGCTCCAACATGTTTAATCTTCTAGGAGTACTAGGTATCCCCGCAGTTATCCACCCGGAAATATTTGAAAATGAAGTGCTCATACGTGATATGCCAGTTATGATTGCGCTTACAATTGCACTCTTTTTCATGGCCAGAGGGATTAATGGTGACCACGGCAAGATTACTCGTGCAGGAGGCGTTTGCCTTGTTTCAATATACGTAGCTTATATGGGATTGCTTTTTTATATGTCGACGTAATATGAGCCCACTGTGTCGACTGCACCAAAAGCCAATATCAGATTGATTAAATATAGGAATATTAAATGACATCACTATCCTTAACTGTTCTAAATGTAAAATGTGAAGGTTGTGTCAGCAATATCATTAATGGCTTAAGCACTATCGATAGTATTGAAAATGTTGACGTTGATGTAAATGCGGGAATTGTAAAAATTACTGGCACGAATCTGGATGAATCTAATATTACGAGCAAGTTAAGTGAATTAGGATATCCAGAAAGCAGCCTATGAATATTGTATTAAACGAAGTTATGCCATTTAATCCAAACAGAGAAAAACGAGCAGCCTCTCCTAAAGCGCTGAAAGATATGGGGAGAGCCGTTTTAGAAACTGAAGCA
This sequence comes from uncultured Ectothiorhodospiraceae bacterium, assembly GCA_945787715.1. Taxonomy (GTDB): domain Bacteria; phylum Pseudomonadota; class Gammaproteobacteria; order S012-40; family S012-40; genus CALZJE01. The sequence goes on from CALZJE010000007.1 coordinate 6,958, forward strand.
GCAGCGATCAACTTGCTTTTACCTCGCATCAACGATGACTTTGTAAAAGCCTGCCAAATCATGCTCAACTGCACAGCGCGAATTGTAGTGACGGGCATGGGCAAGTCTGGTCATATCGGCGGCAAAATAGCGGCAACATTAGCCAGCACAGGTAGCCCTGCATTCTTTGTTCACCCAGGAGAAGCCAGTCATGGCGATCTAGGTATGATCACATACCAGGACGTTGTATTAGCAATTTCCAATTCGGGTGAAACAGACGAACTACTGACAATTTTACCGATTATTCAACGTCTTGATGTCCCGCTAATTGCAATGACGGGCAATCCAAACTCAACATTAGCAAAATCTGCAACTGTTCATATAGATGTCAGTGTTGAAAAAGAGGCCTGCCCACTCGGTTTAGCGCCAACGGCCAGCACAACAGCAACACTAGCAATGGGAGATGCACTTGCCGTTGCGCTATTAGAAACTCGAGGCTTTACGGCTGAAAATTTTGCACACTCTCATCCTGGGGGATCGCTAGGTCGACGGTTATTGATTCGAGTATCGGATATAATGCATACAGGGAATGCCATTCCAGTGGTATCTGAAGATGCAATGGTTAGTGAAGCTCTGTTAGAAATGACCAAAAAAGGCCTCGGATTTACAACGGTGGTTGATGACAACAACTTGGCTATAGGAATGTTTACTGATGGTGACTTACGTCGACTATTAGATACACCAAAAGATTTCCGAAACATGAAAATCACTGATGTTATGATTAAAAACTGCATGACTATCCAGGCTGAGCTACTTGCAGCACAAGCGCTAGAAATCATGCAAAGCCAAAAATTCAATGCCTTCCCAGTAGTTAATCAGCATAAAGCGCTGGTGGGCGCAATAAATATGCATGATTTACTACGAGCCGGATTTGTCTAACAATGGAAAATATTTTAGAAAGAGCAAAACTCATTCAATTAGTTATTTTTGACGTTGATGGCGTACTAACTGATGGTCGACTCTATGTAACCGATGGCGGAGAAGAGATCAAAGCCTTTCACTCTCGAGATGGGCACGGCATGAAAATGTTGCAAGGAACTGGCGTGCACATCGCTATTATTACCGGCCGCACATCAAATATAGTCACCCATCGAATGAACGAGCTCGGGATAGAGCATGTATATCAAGGTAAAAAAGATAAGTATCCAGCCTTTATTCAGTTGATTGAAAAGCTAGCGCTTGCTCCTGAAGCAGTTGCATATGTTGGCGATGATGTTGTTGATCTTCCAGTGATGAAGCATGTCGGCCTTGCTGTTGCTGTACAAGATGCACATGATTGGGTCAAAAAACACTCACATTGGCAAACACCAAGCAATGGCGGGCGAGGTGCTGCAAGAGATGTTTGTGAATTGATCATGGAGGCGCAAGGGAATTTAAACGCTGTACTTGAAAAATATATTTAGCTCAAATAACTCATGAAATATTCAGGCTAGCACCTCTTCATGCAAATAATATCCAGTTCAAAACGAACAACAATATTGATCATTTGTGGCGCAATTTTAGGATTTATATTGCTCCAATGGGCAAGCGAGACAACCCAACATTCCGATGAATTAGTTTCTGAGCAAACAGAGGAATCTCCTGACTACTTTATGAGAAACTTTGCTGTCATCACAACAAGAGAAGATGGCAAGGTCTATCAACGATTAAGAGGTGAAGAGCTCAACCATTATAAAAGTGGTTTAACGCAAATCGAAGAACCCAAACTAAAACTCAACACTAAAAAACAAACTGTTTGGCAGGCGAGTGCAAATCACGGAGAAGTCACAAATCAAACGGAGCTTACACTTGACGGCGAAGTTAGTATTGAACAAACTAACAACAAATTTAGACAAGTTTATATCTCAACGAAACAGTTAACCATTAATATGCAATCAAATACAGCAAAATCAAGCTCGCCAGTAACTGTTACAACTGATAATGGCGTGATAAATGCCAATGGAATGTTTGCAGATTTAGAACAACAACATGTCCAACTATATTCCGGGGTGAAAGCTGAGTATGTCAGCAAATAAAGCGATTTATTTCCTATTTTTCCTTGTTTTTCCACCCTCACTATTTGCGTTAAATTCAGACAAATACAGTCCCGTTCTCATTGAAGCGGACCAGGTAGATATGTCCGATAAATCAGGCATCAGTACTTACACAGGCAATGTAAAACTTACGCAAGGCAGTATACGGATATCTGCGGATAGCATTATCGTTTTCACCTCCAACAACAAACTACAGCGCTTGATTGCTACTGGTTCGCCAGCAAAGTTTAAACAAAAACCTGATGAAAAGAGCAACGACGTTGAAGCGAGTGCATTCCACGTTGAGTACTCGACAAAAACAAGCGTGTTAACGTTGCAACAAAATGCTCAACTACAACAAGGTTCAAATATGTTTAGTGGCCATAAAATCGAATATGACACATTGAATGATGTAATGAGCGCAAGATCAACCGAAAATAAAAAGCAACGAATTCAAGCAATTATTCAACCCGAATCGCTTCCGGTTACACGCCAATGACATCCACACTGAAAGCAACAAACATTGTTAAAAAATTCAAATCCAGAACTGTTGTAAACGATGTCTCTGTCCATGTAAATGCTGGGGAAGTGGTTGGTCTACTTGGCCCAAACGGTGCTGGGAAAACAACCAGTTTTTATATGATTGTCGGCTTGATAAAACCTGACGATGGAAATATTTATTTAAATGATGCTATTTTAACCAAGCAGCCTCTGCATAGCCGAGCAAAGATGGGAATTGGCTATCTGCCACAAGAAGCATCCATATTTCGAAAACTCACTGTTGATGAAAACATATTAGCAATACTCGAAGTTCGTAAAGAACTTAACAAGCAACAACAGCACGAAAAACTCGAATCATTACTCCAAGAACTTCACATAAGTCATATACGTGGAAGCCTAGGAATGGCACTATCTGGAGGAGAGCGGCGCCGTGTCGAAATTGCACGCGCTCTGGCAGCAGAACCATTGTTTATACTGCTTGACGAACCTTTTGCCGGTGTGGATCCTATTTCCGTCATTGACATACAAAAAATTATTCATCATCTTTGCAATAGAGGAATAGGCGTATTAATTACCGATCATAACGTGCGTGAAACATTAGGAATTTGTAACAGAGCCTATATACTCAATTCGGGTGAGGTAATTGCCCAGGGTACGCCAAATGAAGTTTTAAAAAATAAGCTCGTCAAAGAAGTTTACTTAGGGGAGAATTTTAGCCTTTAAAATGAGGAGGCCCTTGTATGAGCAAGAATTCACACAATCCTCTTTTCATACTCCCAAGAAGAGGATAAGTTGGGTTGAACTTCGCTATTTTTAATGAAAGCTAAACTCCTCTCTATTTGTTTTTAAAAAGTGTATCGATAAAGAAGGAGTAGGCATAGTGATAAAGATAAAACAGACATTCTATAGCGAATGAAAATAAACAATTTATTGTCGCACTTTCCAAGGATTCTAATAAGCAGATGACATCCAAGGATTTTTTAAGAAAATCTATAAATTGCTATAAATTAGTCGTACAATAGCGATAACGCAATAATTATATGAGTGTATACGAGTGAAGCAATCATTACAGCTTCGATTAGGGCAACATCTAACAATGACTCCTCAACTGCAACAGGCTATTCGCTTGCTGCAATTGTCAACGATTGAACTTCAAACTGAAATACAAGAAGCCTTAGAAAGTAATCCTATGCTCGAAGAGACTGCAGATGATCAAGAATCGTCTACTGACGATTCGCGCCCAGAACTGAGCCAACGAGATAACGATTCAGACTCCTCATCAGAATTTGATATAAAAGACTCTTCTACCGAATTACAGTCTGAGTCTATGCCATCAGATTTGCCAGTCGACAGTTCCTGGGAAGACACATACGATTACTCACAAGCCGCCTCCTCAACCACATATAATGCTAGCGACGACAACCTTCGCGATTTTGAAAATAAAAGCTCAAGCGAAAGTACGTTAAATGAACACTTGATTTGGCAAATGCAACTCACGCATTTCACTGAAGTTGATATGACTATTGCTTCATCAATTATTGACTCAATAAATGAAGATGGCTATCTAAAAACATCGGTTGAAGAGATCTGGAATCAACTAAAAGACGATCTTGAAATTGATATCGAAGAAGTTGAAGCCGTTTTACATCGTATCCAAAACTTCGACCCACCAGGCTCTGGCGCCAGAGACTTAAGAGAAAGCTTATTAATCCAAATAGCCCAACTGGATGGAACTGATCTTCCTTTTTATGAAGAAGCCACTCAATTACTTAAAAACCATTTCGATTTATTAGCAAACCGTGACTATAACTTACTCATGCGACGCATGAAGCTGACTGAAGATAAGCTAAGAGATGTTATTAAACTTATCCATACATTAAACCCGCGACCAGGCAATCAGGTAGCCTCATCTACACCCGAATACATAACCCCAGATGTCTACGTTAGAAAAGAAAAGAATAAGTGGATTGTCAGCTTAAACGCAGATACAACACCAAAGCTAAACATCAACTCTTTATATGCCGGACTCATTCAACGGGCCGACAAAAGTGCAGACAACACCTATATGCAGGGGCAATTACAAGAAGCACGCTGGCTAATTAAAAGCCTGCAATCTAGAAATGAAACGCTAATGAAAGTTGCAACCTGTATTGTCGAGCGCCAAAAAGCATTTTTAGAACACGGTGAAGAGGCAATGAAGGCACTGGTTTTACATGATGTCGCTGAAGAAGTTGGCATGCATGAATCTACCATATCCCGAATTACTAATAAAAAATATATGCATACTCCTCGCGGCATATTTGAATTGAAATATTTCTTTTCAAGTCATGTGAGCACTGCCAGTGGTGGAGAATGCTCTTCCACAGCGATCAGAGCATTAATTAAAAAACTTATCGCAGCTGAAGAAGTTAAAAAACCACTAAGTGATAGCAAAATTGCAAAGATCTTGTCAGATCAAGGCATAAACGTCGCAAGGCGAACCGTCGCAAAATATCGTGACGCAATGACGATTCCTCCCTCTAATGAGAGAAAACGTTTAGCGTAAACAAATGAACTCATATCAATTAATGAACGCTAGCAAACAGCAAAAACAATTCAAACCGCAAACAGAAATCCTTATCGATATCATGTTTAATGATTTTAGACTCTCAGTTGTTTTTGTGTCGTGCGCTTTACCATTCATTAGTTTGGGATGATGATACACACACTTTCCTAAGGAGCCAATCTTATGCAAATCGATTTATCAGGCCACCACATTGATCTAACTACACCAATGCGCAATTACGTTAATGAAAAAATTGGTCGCTTAGAAAAACATTTTGACCAAGTAACCGACGTCCATGTTGTTCTTAGCGTAGAAAAACTGGTGCAAAAAGCAGAAGCAACGATACACGTTAAAGGTAACAAAATTTTCGCACATGCAGATGAAGAAGACATGTATACAGCTATTGACGCATTGGCAGACAAGCTTGACCGTCAAATAATCAAACACAAAGAAAAAATTCAGAACCATCATAGAGGCTCTAGGCCAAACCATGAGCAAGATATAGATATAAATATAGATTCTGAGTAACCTTTGCCTAGGCTATTTATAAATGCTCCAGCGCAACAATAACAAATCTTCCATCGCTCTTGTTATTGAGTGCTGGAGAGACTTAATAAGATAGTACTATGAAGCTTGCTAACTTAATTACCATAGATAGAGTAGCTTGCGATGTCGACACCGCTAGTAAAAAGCGTGCGTTGGAACATTTAAGCCACTTAATCAGCAACAATACTCCTGAACTCAATCCTAATGACGTATTCGAAAGCTTAATTGCAAGAGAACGTTTAGGCAGCACAGGGCTAGGCAAAGGTATTGCGATCCCCCATGGTCGCTTAAAATCGGGCAATAAAACCATTGCTGCATTTATTCAGCTGGTTAAAGGTGTGGATTTCGATGCTCCTGATGGAGAACCTGTAGATTTACTGTGTGCTTTGTTAGTGCCACCTGAATGTTCAGACGAGCACCTGGAAGTACTTGCACTATTATCAGAAATGTTCAGAAATCCAGAATTAAGAGATCGCTTAAGAAGCACACATAACCCAGAAGTAATTTATGACTTATTAGCTAACTGGTCTTCTAGCCATGGCGAAAATAACGATTAGCGAGTTACTAAAGTTTTTTGAAGACTCGCCCGACTTTCACGTTATATACAAATCAAAGCGATGTAAGACCTCCCATTCAACTTTCGATATCAAAATTGGTTATTTAAATCCAATTCGCCCAAATAATATACATGTTATTGGAGATTATGAGTTAGCATATATCAACTCATTAACAGCAGCCGAACAACAGAATCTAATTAAGCGATTAACTCACAACAATACTATCGCTTTTGTGTTCAACAAAGCTGATCCAATTCCTTCATCATTTCTCTCTCAAAATAGTATTTCCGTAATTCACTCCACACAAAGTCTGGAGCAAATTAAAAGCAGCGTACATTACAACTTTGGTAACACAATTGAACATGGTTGCTTTGTTGTCGTTTATAATCAAGGTGTATTAATTACTGGTGAAAATGGAATAGGAAAATCAACGTTATTATTATCATTGCTAAATAATGGCCACATGTGGGTAGCAGATGACACTCCTGCATTTACATTGAATGATAAAAACGAGATCATTGGTCACGCAGCGCATCAACTAGAAAATTTTGTTCATATCAAAAATGTAGGTATTATAAATATGGACAATGAATACGGGCGCTCATCCCAATTAAAACAACACAAACTATCAGCAATTATACATTTAGCAAATACAAGACATAATTCTAAAGAAAAGCCTCTTGAATTTAATCCGCTAACTTCTAGAGAATTATTGGGAATAAAACTACCAAAGTGGACATTAAGCATAGATAGCAAAAACCTTGCTTTACTTATTGAGAAATGTGCGCATCAACTAGTACTTCATAGTTGGGGAATATCCGACTCCGTTCAACTAGACGATAAGCTCAATCACCTTTTAAAGTGAAAATACTGTGAAATTATTTATTATTAGCGGCCTGTCTGGATCAGGAAAAAGTACCGTTTTACATGTTTTAGAAGACATGGGGTTCTTTTGTATCGACAACCTACCTATAGGACTTCTATCCAGTTTCTCCGCTCAAATGATTAGCACACCAGAGCATTTTTACGAGTATGCCGCTATTGGTATAGATGCACGTAACCGCTCAGAAGATCTCGCTCGATTTCCAACAATACTTAAAAGCTTAAAAGCGGCGGAAATCCCATGCGAAGTTATATTCCTGGATGCTGACGACCCGATACTTATTAAAAGATTCAGCGAGACACGTAGAAAACACCCCCTATCCAATGAAAACCTTTCGCTAGCTGAAGCTATTGCAACAGAGAGAAGATTGCTTGACCCCATCTCTCAACATTCTGACCTTTATTTACAGACAAGCCATACAAACCTATATCAACTCAGAGATCTGATAAAAGATCGTCTAACCGATGCTGAAACTAATAGATTATCAATTCTATTTCTTTCTTTTGGATTTAAACACGGCTTACCAGTTGATTCAGATATGGTATTTGATGTGCGCTGCTTACCCAATCCTTATTGGCAACCACATCTTCGTGAATACACAGGTAAAGACAAACCTGTCGTTGACTTCCTCTCAAGTGAAGAAATGGTTCAAGAAATGTATCTCGATTTAAAAAATTTCGTTGATCGCTGGGTACCAAAAATAGAGGCATCTGATCGTGCTTATTTAACCATTGCAATAGGATGCACAGGCGGCCAACATCGCTCAGTCTATCTCGTAGAGAAACTCGTTGAATACTTTAGCGAGAAACACGAAGTTATAGCAAGACACAGAGAACTCCAATGACAGTTAATATTTTACTCATTAGCCATGATAATATTGGGCAAACGCTATTAGATGCATCAATTAATACGCTTGGCTTTTGTCCATTAACAGCTGAAGTTCTTTCTATACCAAACAATTGCGACCCGGAAAAAAAAATAGAGAACGCTAGAGCTAAAGTTTTAGAACTCAACCAAGGAGAGGGAGTACTGATACTAACTGATATTTATGGCTCAACTCCGAGCAACATTGCTTGCGCTCTTTCTAACGATGCGGATGTACGAGTGATATCTGGTTTAAATTTACCGATGTTAATTAGAGTCTTAAATTATCCAAATCTAGATATTGATGAGCTAGTATATAAAGCCGTAACCGGTGGTAAGGAAGGCATAATGGAATGTGGATTTCATCTCCACGATTAAACCCACAATCATTAGCCCTATAAAAAGCTACCACATAACAAATAAGAAACTGAAGTGAAAGAGAATAAAAAAGGCAATATTTTTCATAAATATTACCTTCTAAGAAATTACAGAATTGAAGCCCAAATTTTTTAGTGCAACATGAACCTGTTTGCTTGCTCTGCGTTCATCGCAGCCTCAAAATGCATCACCGGATAACAGACTATTTGAGAAATCATCCTATCAAGCTCTGTCGAACCATCAGGCCAAGCCATATTCCCATGTAACGCATTAATAGCCTCATTATTATAGAGCGGCAATGTTGCTCATAGTAGTTGAAGCACTAAGCAAGATCGCAAAAGCATTGAAAAAGCCCCCGTTAAAAATCTCATTTCATTCTTCAGCTAATAACGCTTCACCAACCTAAATATAACTAACATCATCACTAACTGAAAGTATCAAATCAAGCTGAGTGAACTCAAAACATGTCACGCATTCGCCCATTCTATCATTAAAAATATTTTATAAATCAGGAGCAGCTTCCTCTCCAGATCCTTAATATATTGTATCATTATCAAGGGATGTATCTGCATGTCTATAGAGACATTTTTCGCACATTACGAGCTTATAACCGCTTGCTCTATAATAGCCCAAAATACACTATTCGAGTGCTCTTCAGAAATCAAGGCCCCAACAAGACAACGAAACATTGTCATCTTTAATTAAAAAAAACGGAAATAATTCGCTAAAAAAAGTAAGTTTGTACGAATAAGCAAATCAGGAGCCGCCATTACCGATCAATTAACAAACAATGAATAATTACCAATACTTAACAACTTGAGTCAAATCTTATCATTGGTACTATGGTAAAATTTTGTGTTTAACACTTTTTCAATATTTTAATTACTAACTGTCATCTTCCTAAACTCACGAGAACAAAATGGCATCAACACCAATCACTATTATCAATAAACTCGGTTTGCATGCCCGAGCTGCTGCTAAATTTGTCACTTTAGCCTCGCAGTTCCAGAGCGAGATACAACTTAAAAGGGGCAACAGAACAGTAAATGGTAAAAGTATTATGGGAGTAATGCTTTTAGCTGCAAGTAAAGGAACAGAGCTCGAATTAATTGCTGAAGGTGAAGACGAAGAGTCCGCTATAACTGCTCTCAACAATTTAGTTTCTGATAAATTTGGCGAAGGCGAATAAAATACCAACATATGGAGCAACAATCACAAAACCAGCAGGAACTTATTACTCGTATTAGCGAACTCATCGCTGACAAAAACTACGTCGAGTCCCAAAAGCAATTAAATGAACTCCACCCTGCTGAAATAGCCCACCTTCTTGAGTCACTCCCTAAGGAAGAGCGACGAATTGCATGGGAGCAGACCAAATCTGACGCTCGTGGTGATGCATTAACTTACGTTAATGATGATGTTCGAAGCGATTTAATTGGTAAAACTGCCCCAGAGGAGCTTATTGCTGCGACAGGGAATTTAGCAACAGATGTGCTTGCAGACATTCTTCCTGATCTGCCCGAAAAAGTCATAAGTGCACTGCTACATGCTATGGATATTCAAGACAAGCTTCGCCTTGAATCTATTTTAAAATACCCTGAAAACACAGCTGGCGGGTTAATGAGTATCGATAGCGTAACCATTCGCCCAGATGTAACCTTGGATGTAGTTTTACGCTATTTGAGATTCAGGGGTGAGCTGCCAGACACCACTGACTATCTCTATGTTGTTAACCGCGAAGATAGGCTGCTTGGCGCACTTTCATTAAGCGACCTTCTAACTAAACCCGCGGAACTTAGTGTACTCGATGTATATGATCCGTCGATAAAATACATCGACGCTAATACTGACGGCCAGGAAATCGCCAACCTATTTGAAAAAAGAGACTTAGTTTCTGCGCCCGTCGTTGATGAAAACCATAAGCTACTCGGCCGTATAACTATCGATGATGTTGTTGACATTATCAGAGACGAAGCCGACCACTCAATTCTTAGCCTAGCAGGCTTGGAAGATGAAGATATATTTTCCCCTGTGGTCAGAAGTACACGCCGACGTTCGTTGTGGCTCGGCATCAATTTACTAACTGCTCTACTGGCATCTTGGGTAATTGGATTATTTAGCGCCACCATTGAGCAACTTGTTGCTCTTGCGGTTCTAATGCCAATCGTTGCAAGTATGGGAGGTATTGCTGGCAGTCAAACTTTAACTTTGGTAATAAGGGGCATTGCTGTTGGCCAGGTTGGGAAAGCAAACGCCAAAAAACTACTCTACAAAGAATTTGCCATTGGCATATTAAATGGGCTTTTATGGGCTACTATTATAGGAGTGCTTGCTTATTTTTGGTTTAACAATCCATCACTGGGGATGATACTTGGTTTAGCAATATTTTTTAACTTAGTAGTAGCTGCCGCAGCTGGAGCAACTATCCCTTTAATACTGCAAAAGGCTGGAGCCGATCCTGCTCTCGCCGGCAGTGTCGTACTAACAACAGTGACTGATGTTGTTGGTTTTTTCGCCTTTTTAGGATTAGCAGCAATGTTCCTATTATAAAAAGATCATCAACAACATGCTCCACATGCGCATAAAAACACCACTATTATTTATATTGTTAATTTGCACTAGCTGCCTCACGGCGGAAGAGTCCATTGTTCAAGTCGCCGAATTTTCAAATAACAACATAAATGACTGGATGAAAAAAGAGTTTGATGGCATCACCCAATATAATCTCGATCGAGATGAGCGAACAACCGTTCTCAAAGCGCACAGTCACCGCGCAGCTTCCGGGTTAGTAAAAAAAATTCAAATAGATCTGTATCAAACCCCGTATATCAATTGGCGTTGGAAAGTTAACAACCCTCTTTTCATACTCAATGAAACAGAAAAGGAAGGAGATGATTATGCCGCAAGAATTTATGTAGTCATTGATGGCGGCGTATTATTTTGGCGAACATTAGCGCTCAATTACGTTTGGGCAAGCAATAAAGCAGTCAATGATTTATGGACCAGCCCTTACACCTCCAATGTTAAAATGATTGCCATTGAAAGTGGAGAGCCATTTAAAAAACAATGGAGAAGTGAAAAACGTAATGTTCGCACAGATCTGCGAAAAGCTTTTGGGCGAGAAATTCGTTTCATCGATGCTGTTGCAATAATGACCGACACCGACAATTCCCAACAGAAAGCCACCGCCTATTATGGTGACATCTATTTCACCAGCGAATAGCTCTCCACATATCTCAAATAAATAGGTAAGATCTCAGAATCAAACTGAGGAGTGCTTTCAATGGCAAAAATTATCTACCCCGATGGTTCTCAAATAACGGAGCTATCAGAAATCCAGAATACATTAAGACAAATCGACATCACTTTAAGTCACTGGGAATTACCTGCTGGCGATTCCGAAAAGACTTTACTTGAACAAATCAGTTTAAATGATGACGAGAAAGAAACTTTACTAGAAGCAGTAGAGCATCGTTTTGAAGAGCTTAAATCAAGTCAAGGTTACGTAACACGCGACATGATCGTTCTTAACGAAAACATACCTGGCCTAGATGAAATGCTAGCGAAATTTAGTAGCATTCACTATCACACAGACGATGAGGTTCGATATATTCTCGATGGCAAAGGCTACTTTGGATTTGTCGATAAAAAAGAGAAGCAATTTATGGTTGAAGTCACTGCAGGAGACTATATAAATGTACCGGCAAATGCTGAGCACTGGTTCATTCTAGGTGAGTCAAAACGTATAAAAGCTGTCCGTTATTTCATTGATACAACAGGTTGGACTCCTGTTTACACCGATCGCCCGCTCGCATTTAACTTAGAAAATACACCACATTAATATGATAGAAGTTACATACCGTTTTCCGCGAAATATCGACCCACGAAAACAAGCGCAGATGATTGCGATTGGTCAAACAGTCGGATCTTGGGGGGCACAATTTTCTCACCGAGAAAAACAACTTCAATCTCACTTAGCTAATGTGCTCGATGTTAAAATCGAAAAAAATGGCAACTCAATAGCTGTCATCGGTTTTCCTGAAATCAATACAGAAAACGATATTGCCAGCTTGTTAACCATGATCTTTGGCAAGTTCAGTCTTGCAGGCCCTGCCCGCATCATTGATATCAAACTCCCAGAAACCTACGGAACAGCTTCAAAATTCGGGATTGAAGGTATTCGCAAAATTACCCAAGTTTATGATCGGCCATTTATCATGGGCATTTTCAAACCGGCGTTAGGATTAAGTGCAAGCGATCATGCAGTACTTTTGAGAGAAGCGGCCAGCGCCGGATTAGATATCATAAAAGATGATGAGATCAATTTTAATTTGAGAACTGCTCCCACATTAGAAAGAGTAAAAGCGTGCGTAAGCGTAATCAATGATATAAAAACAGACACAGGTAAAGAGATACTTTATGCCGTAAATTTATCAGGCCGCACAGATAAACTCATAGAAAATGCCAAGCAACTTATTAATGCTGGTGCCAATGCGCTACTGTTTAATGCAATTAGTTATGGATACTCTTGCCTCGAATCTCTTGCTGCGTCAACAGAAATAAATGTTCCAATTTTTACACACCCCGCTCTTTCTGGTGCTATCGGTGGTGCCACAGATAATAGTAGCGACTATGGAATAGATTACAGTGTTTTACTTGGGACGTTAATGGCATACTCCGGTGCAGATGCAGTACTTTTTCCAACACATTACGGCTCACTCCCCTTTAACAAGGAGACTGAGTTAAAAATTAGAAATATTTTACGCACTCCGTTATCCTCAAAACGCCCAGCCATACTTCCAGTGCCCTCCGCTGGCATTCATCCGGGCATAATCGGTAGAGCCTTTCGAGATTATGGAAATGATGCAGCTTTTAATGCTGGTTCCGCTATTTTTGACCACCCTGATGGCGCACATGAAGGTACTAAAGCATTTTTTCAGGCACTCAAACTCGCACAGCAACATAAACCGATTAAACTAGAATCAACTAGTGACGCTGCACTTCAAGTAGCCTTATGTCACTGTGCAGAGAGTTTTTATTCTCGAGGTTGGATGTTGGGAACAGCAGGCAATCTCAGTGCGCGAATTGACGATGACAGCTTTCTAATTACCGCAAGCGGCAAAGCTAAAGGTCAGTTATCAGAAACCGACTTCGTTACTATCAATTTACTATCTGGCCAAGAAACTGATCCTGCTCACAATCTGTTATTAAATAATAAACCATCAGCTGAAACCTCCATTCACCAAACCATTTACAATCTGTTTCCAGCAGCTAATGCCTGTTTTCATATTCATTCAGTTGACGCATGCTTAGCAACTCATCCATATGCCAATCAAAACGAATTATTGCTATCCAATCTTGAAATGATAAAAGGATTTGATGTTTGGGAAGAAGAACCAAATATCAATTTACCACTTTTCGATAATTATTTAGATGTTCCACAAATATCAAAAGAGATTGAAAAAAGATTTGTAATCAATCCACCAGAAATCGACGCGCTGATGATCAAAAACCACGGTATCACCGTATGGGGCAATAGCATCCAACAAGCATTTAATCGGATTGAAATACTAGAGTTTTTAATGTCTTTCTTGGTAAAAGTATCAAAGTAAATCCTTAACCACTCTTTCTTCCATAATTTTCTTCCATAATCCCTGTAAAGCTTAATCATTAGAATAGTTGCAGGCACACTGTGCATAAGTAGATCAAAAATATCTAATGGCTTACTTAATTCTCCATTCACTAACATTCTTACTTTTTCAACAATATGAGGCTCCGGCATAAATGGTGCTCCCAATAAGATTATGCTACCTAAGGCGAGAGGTAGCATCGGTAATTTGTCGATCCATTTCATAGTGTTACCTTATAAATAGTGAGTGTCATCCGCTGTAAACATGCTATTAGTGGCTAAACTGTGAACCTAATCTCATTTTATTGGTCAAATTTTATCCAGCCAATCAGTAATACATCTTCTAGTGATTTTTACCAAAGGAGCGCCATCATGACCGAAAAAGACACGGCATCCATAGAAACAATTCCTTGCGAAATCTGCCTTAACGAAATCCCCAATTCAGCCACGCTTAACTCAGAATTTGATACCTATGTGTCAAATTATTGTGGCCTTGAGTGCTACGAACAATGGCGTGAAAAACAGATAAGTAACGAATTAACGAAAAAAACTAACTAGCTTTTTTCTTTGAGCGGCCTAAGAAGATACCAAAGCCAAGGATAAAAGATGCAACTAAAACTACCGGTATATTAGTAAATACGGCATATGGCGTCATGCCTGTCATCGGCTGAACAGTATCTGTTAACACGTCTGTTTCAAACTGGGGCGAGGCCGATTGGATTCGTCCTTTTTCATTGATAAATGCCGAGACGCCGGTATTCGTAGATCTCACTAAAGGCCGTGCAGTTTCATAAGCCCTCATTTGTGCAATTTCTAAGTGTTGGTGTGGAGCCAATGAATCCCCGAACCATGCATCATTACTGGTATTAATTAACAACGTGGCATCAGGTAGTGCTTCGGCAATTTCTTCCCCAAAAATATCTTCGTAACAGATCGAGATCCCTGCGGGTTGTCCGGCAACCTTAAGGATAGTACTTTCTCGCTCACCCGAACTAAAATTAGACATGGGAATATCAAACAAGTCGATAACTCCACCCAGATAATCCTTAAGTGGTAAATATTCGCCAAAAGGAACAAGATGCCTTTTATCATAAAAGGATTCCTGCATTCCCAAGCTCATCATTGAATTAAAGTGTTGTTTGGTTTTAATATTGTAGACAGGAATACCAACAAGCAACTCAGAACTATTCATTCGCGCTTCTTGAGCTAACTCTTTCAAAAAAGGCTCAACTTGGTGATAGAGAGCTGGAATGGAAGTTTCAGGCCAGATAACTAAATCACTTCCCCAATTTTCTCGACTTAATTCAGTATATAATTTTAGTGTAGGTATGCGTTGCTCGGGTAACCACTTTTGATCTTGAGAAATATTGCCTTGCACCATGCTGATTTTTATTGGATCACCAACAGGTTCGCTCCAATCAACATTATTTAGAATTGCAGAGCTTCCCCAGATAAAAAGAATGCCTGGTAAAGCAAACTTCGTAGCAGCCTTTCCTGTTAACAACCAATAAACAACAAGGCCAGCAGTAAGTGCCAACGCATATGATATTCCATATACTCCAAACACTGGCGCTAAACCTTCAAGCGGCAGTCCCAGTTGACTATACCCAACAGACAACCATGGGAAACCTGTAAATAACCATCCTTTAATCCATTCAAATAGCACCCAGACAGAGGGAACAATAATAATAAATTCACGCGCGATTTGATGTGTACCGCGATCAGCAAATCTCCGTGCTACATATCCTGTAATTGCAGGATAAAGCGCCAGGAACATAACAAATAAAATAGTGAGCCCAATAGAGAGGGGAACACTAATGCCTCCAAACTGATTCATGCTGATATGAACCCAAGACACACCAAAACCAAACATTCCTAAACCGTATAACCAGCCTCGAAAAAAAGCACGTCCTTTCGAAATCTGCGCCCAACAAAGCATGATTAAAATTATTGAGAGTAACGCAATAATAGAAAAACCAAATGGCGCAAATGCTAATGGCATTAAAAGACCAGCAATAACCGCTAGCACGTCTCCATGCCAGGACTTTAAAAAATTAATGTTCACGATTTGAATTTAGGACTTTTGAGGATTTTTCTTCACGACCGGCTCCAATTGTTAATTGAAGTAAATGGATACGACGTTTGTCTGCACGTAGAATTGTAAAATGAAATCCATCAATATCAACAGACTCACCTCTGGATGGCAAGTGACCAAAGGAATTCATTATCAACCCACCGATGGTATCGAATTCATCTTCATTTAAAGATGCATCAAAATATTCATTGAATTCTTCAATTGGGGTTAATGCTTTTACAGAAAAGTGATCACTACTGTATTTCATGATGAACGTATCTTCATCAATATCGTATTCGTCTTCTATTTCACCGACAATTTGCTCTAAAACATCTTCAATAGTAACGAGACCTGCAACACCACCATATTCGTCCACAACAATAGCCATATGGTTACGGTTAGAACGAAACTCTTTGAGCAACACGTTCAATCGTTTACTTTCTGGAATAAAAATTGGTGTACGCATTAAATCTTTAATATTGAACTTGGCATTTTCACCATCTGCAAAATAGCCTAACAGATCTTTTGCGAGTAATATTCCTTCGATTTCATCTCGGTTTTCACCGATGACAGGAAACCTAGAATGGCCAGACTTAATAACCGCCGGTAAAAATTCTTCAGGTGGGAGGCTCTGA
This sequence comes from uncultured Ectothiorhodospiraceae bacterium, assembly GCA_945787715.1. GTDB lineage: Bacteria > Pseudomonadota > Gammaproteobacteria > S012-40 > S012-40 > CALZJE01. The sequence goes on from CALZJE010000007.1 coordinate 23,621, forward strand.
TTAATCACTTCCATTTGCGAGCGGGGGATCATGATATCGCGAACATGCATTTCAGAAACCTGCATAACGCCTTCAATCATCGCCAACGAGTCAGCTTCTAATAAATTGCGCTGCTCTGAATCACGTAATAATTCAACTAATTCTTTACGATCGCGTGGTTCACCCGTCAAAGCTTGAGTAATCTTTTCAAACCATGATCGCGACTCACCCGCGCTATTCGGTCGATCTTCCTTCATATTGATTCCATAACAGAATATGGGTTTTTATACCCTAACTTGCTGAGAATGTTTATTTCTTTTTCTTCCATTATTTCTGCTTCATTTTCCTCAACATGATCATACCCTAATAAATGAAAAACTCCATGTACAACCATATGCGCCCAGTGTGCTTCGAGTGATTTTTTTTGTTCTTTTGCTTCTTTTTCAACCACATTTGCACAAATAACTATATCACCTAATAATGGCAAATTTAATTCTTCCGGCAATTCTGCGGGAAAAGATAGCACATTTGTTGAGCCTGTTTTTTGACGGTACGTCTCATTAAGCGAGGAAATTTCCTCCTCATTACACAATCGAAGTGTTAGCTCTGAATGTTCTTGATCTGATAAAACTGTTTCTACCCATAAGCGCAACTCTTCATCGGAGGGTAAATCAGACGAATTGTCATTCACATCCCGCTGAATATCTAAATCGATACTCACGACTTCTCCTTTTTGTCATGTACTTCATAAGCTGCAACCACGCGCTGCACTAAAGGATGTCGAACAACATCTTTCTTGTCGAAAAAGGTGAAACTAATACCCTGCGTGTCATCTAATATATCAACAACTTGATGTAACCCAGATTGATTCTTGTTGGGCAAATCAGTTTGAGTCATATCACCTGTGATAACTGCTTTAGAACCAAAGCCCAATCGGGTGAGAAACATCTTCATCTGTTCCCGAGTCGTATTTTGCGCTTCATCGAGAATAACAAATGCCCCATTAAGCGTGCGACCTCGCATAAATGCCAAAGGAGCAACTTCAATAATGTTTTTCTCGATTAACTTTGAGACTGTTTCGAAACCAAGCATTTCATACAATGCATCGTAGAGTGGCCGTAGATAAGGATCAATTTTTTGAGACAAATCTCCCGGTAAAAACCCCAGTCGCTCCCCGGCTTCCACCGCGGGGCGCGCTAAAATCAATCGGCTAACCGAATCATCTTCCAGTGCTTTAACAGCTGCGGCAACCGCTAAATAAGTCTTTCCTGTTCCTGCTGGGCCAATACCAAAATTAATATCGCAAGTTTCAATTTTTTGTAGATATTTGCACTGGTTTTCACCTCGCGCTTTTATTGGCTTGCTACGCAAAGATAGTGTAACTTCTTTAATCTCTTCTTTTGTCTCGTCTTTCAAAAGCAACTCGATTCCTGACTCTTGTAAATGTAATTGCACTTTAGGCGGCGTTAGCGCAAGGCGTTTTGTCTCTTTATAAAGATTGTTGATTACGGCTTGAGCTTGCTTAATTGGTAAAATATTTCCTGTTATCTCAAACAAGCTCCCGCGATGTTTTATGACAACGTTTAGGCGCGATTCGATTTGATGCAGATGTTCATCGAATTGACCGCATAGCCCAGCAAGTCGATTATTATCTTCTGGAGACAAACGAAAACTTAGTGTTTTCATGGATGCTTTACTTGAAAGGGTACTTGCTAACTCAGACACGATTTAGTTTTCACTCTTTATCATTAATTAATCCTTGTTAGTGTTTCTGCATTAATCATTTCACCGCGCAAAGAATTCGGTAAAGCTTCTGTAATTTTCACATCAACAAATTGACCGATTAAGTCTGCAGATCCATTAAAATTAACAACTCGATTATTCTCAGTTCTGCCAGCGATTTGAGAGCGGTCTTTTTTCGAAAGGCGTTCAACCAGTATTCGCTGCGTCGTTCCCACCATTTCTCGACTAATTTCTGCAGCTTTCTGAAGAATTCTCGCCTGCAGTATAGACAATCTCTCCTTCTTAACTTCTAGAGAAACATTATCTTCCAAACCTGCTGCCGGCGTTCCTGGACGAGCGCTATAAATAAAGCTAAATGAGTGATCAAATCCGATATCTGCAATTAAATTCATCGTTGCTTCAAAATCAGCATCCGTTTCTCCGGGAAAACCAATAATAAAATCTGAAGACATGCTCAATCCTGGGCGGGCTTCTCTCAAGCGTCGAATCTTCGATTTATACTCCAATGCTGTATGCCCACGTTTCATGGCAGCAAGAATTCGGTCCGAACCACTTTGCACAGGTAAATGTAAATGACTAACCAGCTCTGGAACTTCAGCAAATGCCTGAATAATGGAATCATTCATTTCAACCGGATGCGAGGTTGTAAACCGAATTCGTTCAATACCCTCGATAGCAGCAACATAGGAAATCAACAAACCTAAATCTGCTATTTCGCCATCATGTGTCGTACCACGGTAGGCATTAACATTTTGCCCCAGCAAATTAACTTCGCGCACACCTTGAGCTGCTAGTTTTGCCACTTCGGCCAGCACATCATCAAATGGGCGACTAATTTCTTCTCCACGCGTATAAGGCACAACACAAAATGTACAATATTTGCTACAACCTTCCATGATAGAAACAAAGGCTGTTGGGCCATCTGCCTTTGGCTCAGGTAATCGATCAAATTTCTCAATTTCTGGAAACGAGATATCCATAACAGATAGATTAGTAGCCTTGACTTCGCTATACATTTCCGGTAATCGATGTAAGGTTTGTGGACCAAAAACCATATCAACATAAGGTGCACGTTCGCGAATTGCCGCCCCTTCTTGACTAGCAACACAGCCACCGACTCCAATAACCAAATCGGGATTTTTGGCCTTAAGCTCACGCCAACGGCCTAGCTCAGAAAAGACTTTCTCCTGCGCTTTTTCTCTTATTGAGCAAGTATTTAGAAGAAGAACATCGGCGTCTTCTGGGCTGTTAACACGTACCATATTATCTGATTCGTTGAGTACATCTGCCATTTTTTCCGAATCGTACTCATTCATCTGGCAACCATGTGTTTTTACGTAAATTTTTCGAGGCATATTAATTAATAAATCACTATTGTTTACTTTTATCGAAGAGCAAAAGCAGGTCCGACATTAGTTTAATGTAAGCTTCCGCCTGTACGGGCGCATATATTGCAAATCTTAACAAATCTAAGAATCTGAGGGTATAGTTAACAGGTATAATCGTTTGTAGTTTATGCGCGTCTCCGCTGAGAGAGATTAATCAGCATTCATCATCAAACTAGGAATTGATTAATGTTTATCTGATACTTACGTCACTTTGAGCAAAAAATAAGCAGAAGTTGATTGCGCAATACTAAATTACCCCAGCATTCCCGTAAAAAATCTAAAGAGTTAAAGCATGTTAGCACACAAAAAGTTATGCCAATCGATATTCTGCCTTTGCATTTCAGTCGCCCTGTTTAACAACGCAATTGCGATTGAATCAACACAAAAAATCGACAGAAGCTTTGATAGTTGGGTTGATCGTTTAAAAAATCAAGCTTTCTCTAAAGGCATTTCTGAAGAAACCATCAACAATGCTTTCTTTGATGTTCAACAACTGCCCTCCACAAACTACAATATCACTAAGCAAGTTAATAACTACTCACTTTTAGAAAGGTCAATATCTCCTCAGCAAATACGATTTAATAAACAATTACTCAATCAATACCGAGATGTTTTATTTGAAATTAAACATCTATTTGGTGTTGATGAAGAAGTGATTATTTCAATTTGGAGCATGGATAAGCAGTTATCAGCAAGTGCTCAACCGCATTCTGCCGTCAATATTTTTAGCAGCCTTAGCTACCAGCAGCCAAGCAACAAAAAGTTACAAAATGAGTTGTTTCAAGCACTCAAAATAATAGACGATGGCCAAGTAAGTGCTGATAAGCTAAGAAGCGATTCCACGGGAAAAATTGGATCAATTAATTTTAATCCTACTCAATTCAGAACTTTCGCGGTTGATTATGATGGCGACGGAACAACAGACCTATGGAAAAGCCACGCAGATATTTTTGCATCAACAGCGAATTTTTTAGCTAGCATTGGCTGGAAAGCAAATCAACCTTGGGGTGTAGAGGTAAAAATTCCCGAGAAGCTGGATAAAAAGATAATTAGCATGAATTCGCAACGGTCATTATTAAAGTGGCATAAGCTCGGACTGCGGATGAGAGACGGTTCAGACTTTTCTCATAGTAAACATTTAGCGTCACTAGTAAAGCTTAATGAAGCCTCCGGTAGACACTTTCTTGTTTTCGACAACTATTTTGCTTTATTGCGCTGGAAAAGATCGCCAGAATTTGCACTTGCTACTGGCATGATGATTGACGAAATTAAACAACATAAATTGACTTCGCCACTCACTCCGTTTGCTGAAGTTAACGAATAACCAACAACCGCCTTAGGAGCTTACTCGTCTAGGGCTTTCATAACTCTGCTAATAACTTATTCCCCATAACAATAGCCTGCCTTTCGTAACCTCCGCCAAATAAATTGAAATGATTAATGAGGTGGTACAGGTTGTATAAATTCTTGCGTACAACATAACCATCATCAAGCTTCGCAGCCGCATTATAAGCTTCATAGAAATCAGTGCTAAAACCACCAAACAACTCAGTCATTGCGATATCAGCTTCCCTATCACCAAAGTAAGTGGCTGGATCGAATATCATTGGCTCGCCATTACTGGCAAAAGAATAATTCCCTGACCATAAATCACCATGCAGTAAACTGGGCTGCGGTGAATAGGATGTAAAAAAACGTTCCAAATTATCACATAATTTATCAACGACTTTTGCAAGCTCTCGACTCGCTCCCCGCTTTAGCGCTAGAGAGAGCTGAAAACCCAATCGATGAGAGCGATAAAATGACACCCAATCACTATTTTGTGTATTGATTTGCTCAGTCAAGCCAATCGTATTATCGCGAAACCAACCAAATTTCTCAGCAGAATATTGATGCATTTTTGCAATTTTCTGTGCCAGCTTCGCTTGAGAAGAATTGCCTCTTGAAAGAGCGAAGTCAACATACTCCAAGACTAGGAAAGAATAACTTCGGGTATTGTTGTAGCAGATTGGTACAGGCACTTTAATAGTGTTAGATTTTTCAATTTCACGTAGGCCTTCATATTCGGCTTCAAACATATGCGAACGATCAGCGCTATTTATTTTAACAAAATATTTACTCTCAGGGCTTTCTAAAACATACGCATCACTAATATCACCGCCACTGATCGATCTACTATTTATCACAAAAAACTCTTGTGACGTAGCGGATTCAATTTCTTTGCTGATAACAGACCAGTCCATCATTGGATCACTCGGCTTAAACCTAAAAAAATGGGTCGGACATGAGATTAAAGTGCAATCAATTGGTTTGAATGTGCTGTAACTCAGCGAACAACCGGTTTATCTAGATTAACTCAGTGAAAGAATGGTTTCCCATTCTGTTTTAGTTACGGGCATTATTGAAAGGCGACTACCTTTACGAACGAGCGGCATATTCTGTAAAGCTGTTTGCTTTTTCAACTCTTCTAAACTAATTGTACGCTCAAATTTTTTTACAAATCCAACACTTACCATAAACCATCTGGGCCTTTCAACGGTACTTTTTGGATCATAATATTTGCTTTCAGGATCTAATGCAGAGAAATCAGGATGCCCCTCTTTAAGTACCTTCATAATGCCGACAATCCCAGGTACTTTGCAACTTGAGTGATAAAAAAAGACCTTGTCACCTTTCTTCATTTGGTCACGCATCATGTTTCTCGCTTGATAATTGCGCACACCATCCCAAGGTTCTACTTTTACATTTTTCAGGTCGTCTATTCCGAAGACATCAGGCTCTGACTTCATCAACCAATATTTCATAAACTAAAACCGAATTAATCTGGTTGGGGTAACAATTGCGTCTACTGGAACATCCCAGGGGTCACTTTGCAATATATCAACTTGTTGAAAATCATAAGCGACACCGATCAATCTCGGTTTTTTCCAGACGCTACGAAATCGTAAAAATTCAAAGCTACGATCATAATATCCTCCTCCCATCCCCAGGCGATTACCAATTCCGTCAAACGCAACCAGAGGCATTAAAACCAGGTCTAGTGCATTTGATTTAAGTTGTTCTTTTATAGGTACAACTGGCTCGGGGATATCATACTTATTATTTGAGAAGTGGGATTTCGAATGATAATGGGAAAAATGCATTCTTCTACCACCAAATCCAAATAATACCGGCAAATAACATTTTCGATTTTTATGCCACAAGTGGGCAATTGTTGGAGAGAGAGGAATTTCACCATCATTGGCAAGATAAGCAGCAACTCGATGACTTGCTTGAAAAGCGGAATAATTTTTTAGCTGTTTTAACACATCAAAACCAGCAGCTTGCTGCACTGATTCAGTTAATTCGCTTCGTTGCTGACGCATCTTTTTACGAAGTGCTTTCTTAGAAATCAAAATAATCTCGCAAAGAAATTATCTAACATTAAAGAGGTGCTCTCCACTTATGCCGTTGGCCCCGTCCTCCTTGAACCCAAAGGTTCAAGTGGGAACAGCAACTAAGAATTAGGCTTTCCATCGAGTGGACATGCACACATCTATTAGATTTCAGCTCCCGAGGTATAACGTATCGGCTCAAGAAATTTCGGGAAACACGAACACAGCAGAGAACACCAAGACTTAAAACTTGAATTACCTAACCACTCGAAAGCTCATAATCTGTGAACAATATCGAGTTAAGTACGATAAGTTTATTTTAACAAATAAAAACTAAATAAACCTAAAATATTTTAAAAATTTATCTACAACGAATTATATATTACTGCGATCATCATTGCTTGGCAAAAAAACAGTTTAGTAGCCAGAAAAATCCTTAATTCATTGACATAAAAAATAATGCCTTTTTTGTAAGTAAACGCAGAACTAAAAATAAACATTGATTACACAAGTAAACTGGGACTATCGTCAAGCGCAAGTTCTATTCGATCCTGCAACCCTTCCACTCTATTTTTTAACAATTTATTACGCTCATGCTCAAGAAATTTCTGCTGAAGCAATTCGTGTGAAATATTTAAAGCTGCCATTACAGCAACCCTCTCACTACCTACAACTTTACCATTACCTTTAACATCACGCATTTTCTCATCAAGATACTCAGCCGATGCTAAGAGGGCGTCTTTCTCATTTTCAGCACAAGCAATGCGATATTCTTTGCCTAATATTTCAACAGCAACAGCAACTGATTTTTCCATAGCTCACACCTCTGGCTCCATCTCTTTTAACCGATTCAACATTGATTCCACACGAGACCGTGCTAATTCGTTTTTACCTAGCAATTCACTTCTCTCTTCCAGCAATGAAGCTTGACGAGCTCTTAATGCTATATTTTCAGCCTTTAACTCATCGCACAACCGAATTAATAAATTTAACTTTTCTTCAAATCGGTCCAACTCTAAGCCATCAAAGTTGTTAGAAGTGTACTTGCTCATTTTCCACTACCATAATTGCTAGGAGGCTGTCCGAGAATAGAAGTCGACCAGTTTATTGCTCCTGTAAAACTGGCACTTCCGCCATCTGTGGCGGTCGTAACGAGGGAAAGTGATTTTGAATCAGATTTTTTGATCGTTTGAGACCAATAGCCGTAGCTATTCGTCGAAAAGGATCAGGAAATCTGATCAAAATGAATTTTCCGCAGCAGGTTTTCTATTCTCGGACAGCCTCCTGGTTGTGTACGAAAACAAATCATATCGCGTCATGCAAATACAATGCTGTTTCACCAAAAACTACCAAAACAAACTCAAAACAAACTCAAAACAAGATTTAAAAGCCAATCATTTACATTTCAGGTTACTTTTCAATCTATATTAAAGTGACACGCGAAGTAAAGTAGTTATTCTTTTGTATGTAAATTAAAGTGTAAACAGAGAAAGCTATGGTCAGATATTAACATGTAAATGAACCAACAAAAACAACATCAGACCAGCTATTTTAGAGAATCCAACCGTCTCCAATTGCACCAACTAATGGTATACTCATTAATTCCATTACCGTAACACGTAACTAACCATACAAACAGCTCACGTCGTACAAAAAAAAGCCACAGCGAAATATTGAGAGAGAGAATGTCTGAACATAACATAAGCTACGAAGCCATCGATGATGCACTGTTAAAACTAGATGCCATAAACGAAGCCTCCGAAGCCCATGGCGCACTTTGTGGGATGATTTGCATTAGCGGAACGGGTGATATTAATAATTGGTTAACTCATATTCTTGGAAAAGTCGATGCCAATGACATAGAGTTGGGTGATTCTGAAAGCATTCTTCAAACATTGCACGACAAAACAGTCGCAGTTTTGACACAACAAAACTATGAACTCGAATTGTTAATTCACAGTGACGATGATTCTCTCGATGTACGCATTGATGACCTTTGCAATTGGTGCCAAGGCTTTCTCTATGGATTAAGTGTTGCCGGTTTGACTGACATTAAAAAATTACCTAACGACGCTAGTGAAATTTTGCAAGACATGATGGATATTAGTAAAGCGGGTTACGATTCAGAAGACGATGAAGAAGAAAATGAAGCAGCATTTGCTGAAATCGTAGAGTATTTACGCATAGGCGTTTACCTCATATTCAATACATTTAATGGCAATGGTTTAACATCAGACACCACAGTACTACACTAATCTAAATGAATAAAAGAGAATATAAACAACGTCGCAACTCATTGATGAAGCATCTTGGCAAAAACTCCATCGCTATCATCCCAACCGCTTCTGAAAAAACACGTAACCGAGACAGCCACTTTCCGTTTCGACCGGATAGCGACTTCGTCTATCTCACAGGCTTCAAAGAGCCTGAATCTGTTGCTGTATTAATCCCTGGACGAAAAAACGCTCAGTATGTTTTGTTTTGCCGTGAAAATGACAAAATAATGGAGATTTGGAACGGTCGCCGTGTTGGATTAGAAGGAGCCAAAGCAGATTACAATGTTGAAGAAGTATATCCGATCGATATGCTCGATGAAGTGCTTCCACAATTGCTTGAAAACCGTGAGCGCGTTTTTTATTCCATTGGCAACGATGAAAGCTTTGATAAGCGGCTCATTGAATGGGTCAACAAAGTTAGGTTAAAAGCCCGCGCAGGCATAGTAGCACCACAAGAGTTTATCTCACTAGATCATCTCGTGCACGAAATGCGTTTATTTAAAAGCCCCGCTGAAATACGCACCATGCGTAAAGCTGCAAATATCGCCTCTGAAGCACATATAAAAGCAATGCAGGCCTGCAAGCCCGGGATGCGAGAGCACGCTGTAGAAGCAGAAATTTCTCACACATTTACAAAGCATGGTTGCCCACCCGCGTATACATCAATCGTAGGTGGTGGAGAAAATGCCTGTATTTTACACTACAACGAAAATGACGCCGAATTAGAAGATGGACATTTATTGCTCATCGATGCAGGTGCAGAGCAGGATTGCTATGCTTCTGATATCACTCGAACCTTCCCGGTCAATGGCAAGTTTAGCACTGAACAAAAAATTATCTACGAAATTGTTCTCAAAGCACAATTAGCAGCAATCAAAAAAGTAAAACCCGGCAATCATTGGAATCAACCTCACGAGGCGGCGGTACGCGAGTTAACAAAAGGGCTAATTGAAATTGGACTACTGAAAGGTGATTCGAAAAAGTTAATCGAAAATGAAGCCTACAAAACATTCTACATGCATCGTACCGGACATTGGCTGGGAATGGATGTGCATGACGTCGGTGATTATAAAATCAATGGCAAATGGCGCCCATTAAAACCGGGGATGGTACTTACCATTGAACCAGGCTTATACATTGCCGCTGGCACGAAAGGTGTTGCCAAAAAGTGGTGGGATATTGGTGTACGCATTGAAGACGACGTACTCGTAACCGAAGACGGATACGACGTGCTCTCTAAAAAAGCACCCAAGACTGTAGAAGAAATAGAAAAAATAATGGCGTAAATATGACAAACGCAGAGCGGCCCAAAGAAAATCAATTTGATGTTGTCATCATTGGTGGAGGCATGGTTGGCGCCAGTATGGCGTGCGCTTTAGCTTCGTTGCCAATTAAAATCGCAATTATTGAGGCTTACCCTTTCCGCTCAAACAATCAACCAAGCTACGACGCTCGAAGCATTGCCCTCGCCTATGGCAGTAAAATTATTTTTGAAACACTGGGGTTATGGGAGTCGCTTCAACAAAATGCCACCCCTATAGAACATATCCACATTTCAAATAAAGGTCAATTTGGTGTAACACGCTTGCATGCAAAGGATGAGAATCTTGAAGCACTTGGTTATGTCATTGAAAATCGCTTGCTGGGTAATAGCTTACTCGAAAAATTAAACCAATACTCCAACATTCATTTAATCTGCCCGGCAAAACTGGATGACTTAAACATTCACGACGATTATGCTGAATTAAATATTACACAAAACGACCAAGCCATTCGTTTACAAAGCAAACTTGTTATCGGTGCGGATGGCGGCAATTCAAAAGTTCGTGAAATAATAGACATTCCCGAAAAAACCAAAGCCTACAAGCAAACCGCTATCATCAGTAATGTCTCACCAGGAAAACCTCATGACAATATCGCTTATGAGCGATTTACTAATCAAGGGCCTATTGCGCTGCTTCCTATGAGCGATAACCGTTGCTCGCTGGTGTTAACGGTTAACGACGAAAACAAAGATGAAGTCATGGCAATGGACGATACTCTGTTTTTACAATATCTCGAAGAACGCTTTGGATTTCGCACCGGCGGATTCAAAAAAACCTCCAAACGCCATGCTTACCCCTTATCACTCATGCGAATAGAAGAACACTATAAGCCTCGAGCTGTTATCATAGGCAATGCAGCACACACACTTCATCCCATTGCTGGGCAAGGATTTAACCTTGGCCTGCGTGATGTGGCTGTATTAGCTGATACACTCGCCAATGCAATCGTCGAACAGAAAGATGTCGGCGAAACCTCAGTGCTCGAAAATTACGCCAAGCTACGCAGTAAAGATCAGAAAAAAGTCGCCTTCATCACCGACAGCCTCGCAAAAATTTACTCTAATGACTTTTTCCTAATAGCAAAAGCACGGAGTAAAGGCTTAGCTGTGACAGATATAATGCCGACCATTAAACATCGCGTTGCAAAAGAGGCGATGGGCTTAGCGGGCAAATTACCAAAATTATCGAGAGGCTTGCCACTGTGACGAAAAATAGCGAATTCGACATCATCATTGTTGGTGGCGGGATGGTAGGTGCTGCATTAGCTTGTGCATTAGGTAAAATAGATTTAAAAATAGCGCTAGTTGATCGCTTCAAACCTACACTTGATTGGCCTATTGAAGGTTATGAACTGAGAGTGAGTGCGCTCACCTATGCTTCCCAGCAAATTCTCGAAAAAGTGGGTGTCTGGGAGAAGATGAAACAGCGCAGAGTGAGCCCATTTACCGACATGCACGTATGGGATGCAACCGGTAACGGAGAGATCAAATTTCATAGCGAAGATATTGGCAAACCCCATTTAGGTCACATCGTTGAAAACCGAGTGACCCTTGGTGCGTTATTCGAGAAACTAGAAGAGCTTGATAATGTAGAATACCTTCAACCCATTATAGCCTCCTCAATCCATAGCGAGATTGAAAAAACCGAATTACATTTAGAAAACGGCGAAATCCTCAGTGCAAAATTGATCGTCGGTGCTGATGGCGGCAGGTCGTGGGTACGAGACCAAGCAGGCATACAATTAGATGTACGCAACTATGAACAAAAAGGCCTGGTTACTACTGTTAAAACAGAACATCATCATAAAAATACCGCAAGACAACGTTTTCTACCCACAGGCCCATTAGCATTGCTCCCTTTAACAGATGGTTACTGCTCCATTGTGTGGTCTACCAGTCACGAAGAAGCTGATCGTTTAGTTGAGATTGATGAGAAAGATTTCATCAAAGAACTCGAAGTCGCTTTAGGAGAAACAGAGTTAGGGCATATTGAATCATGCGCTCAACGTGCCGCTTTCCCACTCATTAAACAACATGCTGAAAAATATTGTGCAAATCGATTAGTCCTGGTTGGTGATGCAGCCCATACTATTCATCCACTGGCAGGACAGGGTGTTAACCTAGGATTACTGGATATAGCCACACTTGCGGAAGAAATTATAAGCGCGACACAAAAACGAAAAGATATTGGCAGCCAACAAGTTTTACGACGATACGAACGTCGAAGAAAAAGCGACAACACATTAATGCTAAACTCAATGGATGGCTTTCATCTGCTATTTGCAAACAACAATAATATCCTATCACTGACGAGAAATATTGGCTTAACTATCACCAACAGTATTACGCCATTGAAATCAAAACTCATTGAACATGCAATGGGGATTGATAAAAAGATTCCATTTGTTCAACAGCAGGTATAGACTAAAAACCAATCTCTCCTTACATACCTGAACGAAGCCTCGTACCTCGAATAAGCGACATAGTAATTTCATCCGAACTGAATTTATTTGGAAAATACGCGCCAGAAATCTTAGCGTCATGAATGCTAGATGCATCCAATCCTTGAAGATCAATCGTGCGAAAATCACAGTGGGTTAAATCACACGTTTTACCTTTGTTTTTATAGTGATTAAACTCCTTAATTTTTCCATCGCGCAATAATTGATACATTGCGTCTTTCTTGATTTCCGGTTCTTTAGCGATCATAAGATAATCTCACATTCAATGATTCTTATCTTGTATCGACTTCATTTAAGCTTTCTTAATTCCGAACCAAAATTTCATGGAAGAGAAACATAAAAATATGCTCAGCTTAGCGCGTTTTTAAAATCAAAACATTTACATACCAACAACACGATCATTCAGGGGCTGAATCGGGCGAATACTATTTGCAAAGATAGAAGTAAATGCAGCTACTTGGGCATCTGAAACAGAAATATGAGTTGTTAAAACATTCCAGTTCACGCCTTCAGAACAAGGTGGCGTTGTCAAAGAACCACTGTAATTAAAGTAACCTTTATTTGTTGGCAAAACCGTGTTCACATCAATGGTACCTGTAACTGTCGCATCACCTTTAGTCGTAGGCATTGAATCCCAAATTGGTTTTAAAAATTCGTTCTCGCCATCTTTGTCAAACAATACTCCAACCACAGCTAGCTGGCCATCATCTGGAGATTTGTGGACCAAATGCGCCACTAAATCAGCATGCTTGCCGTAAACTTGATGCTCACTTGGACTATGGAAATGAAATTGAAGAAGCTCATACTTCTTGCCACTAATCACAGCATAACTACCTGGCGCATAGTTAACTTGAATGGTGTGGCCGTTATTAACCACTTTAGAATCAGTTGACTTACCATAGTGGAATTCAATGGGCTTCAAACCCATGTCTTTTTCACCAGTAATATTAATTGGTGACTGAGACTTGCCAGTGCTACATGTTTTATATTCATCGTTCAAAGAACCCCAGCTCTCAGGTCCGCCCTCACCTTCATAGCTCCAATGTGTGACATGATGACCATCCTTACCAGCGTGATGATCACCACCTATACCACAGCCTGCAATAATAATTGCAATGCTCAAGCCTAATAACGTTTTATTCATCTTATGTTTACCTAACAAATAATAAATTTACGTGAAAATATGAAATTCTCTTAATCCTAATTATGATGACATTATCTATCGAAATAAAGTCAATCTTTGTACGTCCGCTATTCTATTAATGAACAATCTTCCACAATACTCACTCAAAAACGATCACGAAAAAAATCATTTTGATTCTCCAATTTTCGTTTTGGGACTTCCTCGTTCAGGCACATCGTTAGTTGCCGGTGCTTTGAAAATATGTGGAGCTTGGCTGGGGGATACGGTGCCCGGTGGTGGCGAGGAAAATCCCAAAGGGTTTTTTGAGAACATTTATCTCCGAGAGCAAATCAATAAAAAGATTCTTGGCGCCCTACAAGTTGATCCTCTTGGGGTTCAGTCGTTGCCAGAATTGAACAGCTTACCACCTGTTGAAGGGCTGGAAGAATTGATCAAAAAGGGACTTTTAGAAGATGGGTATGATTTCACTCAACCCTGGTTATTCAAAGATGCAAAACTCACCTTGCTCTGGCCCCTATATCTGAAAGTTTTCCCAAAAGCACATTGGGTAATAGTACGCCGAGAAGACGAACACATTATTTCATCCTGCCTAAATACATCATTTATGAAGAAACAAAGTATTGACCCCAAATTCTGGAAAAAATGGATCGATGAATATCTAACCAGGTTAGATGCATTGAAACAGTCTAACTGCACATGCTCGGAGATATGGGCACCCTCAATAATTGATGGTGATTTAACCGAATTAAAAAAAATCTGTCATACTTTGGGTTTGACATGGGACAACAATGCATTGAAGGAATTTGTTACCCCAACTTATTGGCACTTCAAATAGTTCTAACGTCTTTCCCCTCTTTGTGAATCACCACCTATGATGTAAAATCATCCGCTTGATCAAACACATTAGCGTTTGTTGGCGTTTGAGTTTCGTCACTGTTGCGTCTAAAAAATCGCCTCCGGCAGTGACGAAACTCAAACGTCAACAGATCCTAACCTTTATACATAAATATATCGGTATAAAAGGCATCAAAAAGGAAAGAACATGAAAATCCTGGTAGTTGGTAGTGGTGGCCGCGAGCATGCGTTAGCCTGGAAAGCATCACAATCCCCAAACATTGAAAAAATTTTTGTTGCACCAGGTAATGCGGGCACGGCTATTGAGCCAAAGCTCGAGAATATAAAAATTGATGTTACCGATATTGAAGCATTAATTAATTTCGCCAAATCAGAAAATATCGAGCTCACAATTATCGGTCCCGAAGCGCCACTCGTGATAGGCATTGTCGATGCATTTACCGAAGCCGGGCTAGCCTGTTTCGGACCAAGCAAAGGCGCCTCTCAATTAGAAGGCTCAAAAGCATTTACCAAAGATTTTCTCGCTCGCCATAATATTCCAACTGCCGCTTATGGCAACTTCACGGTGATAGATGAAGCCGTCGAGTATGTGAAAAAGGCAGGTGCACCAATTGTTGTAAAAGCTGACGGTTTAGCCGCCGGTAAAGGCGTTATCCTCGCGCAAACAGAAGAGGAAGCAATACAAGCAATTAATGACATGCTCGCTGGCAATGCATTTGGTGACGCAGGCCATCGTGTTGTCATTGAAGAATTTTTATACGGAGAAGAAGCCAGCTTCATCGTCATGGTTGATGGGAAAAATATTTTACCACTTGCTACTTCTCAAGATCACAAAGCACGTGACAATGGTGACACCGGACCAAATACTGGTGGCATGGGTGCCTATTCACCCGCTCCTGTTGTGACACAAGAAATTCACAATCGCATCATGGACGAAGTTATCAAGCCAACGGTTAAAGGCATGGCAAGCGAAGGTAACCCATATATTGGCTTTCTCTATGCTGGCATTATGGTCGCACCCGATGGCACGCCAAAAGTATTAGAATATAACTGCCGATTTGGTGATCCTGAAACTCAACCAATTATGATGCGTTTGAAATCCGACCTTGTTGGCCTTTGCCAGGCAGCACTTGCAGGGAAGCTTAATGAAACAACTGTCGATTGGGATTCTCGCTGTTCACTCGGGGTCGTACTTGCCGCAGGTGGTTATCCTGACAAGTATGACAGAGGAGACGAGATCAAAGGCCTCGGTCAAGACAACGGTATTGATGAAAAAATCTTTCACGCTGGCACTAAAGAGCAAGATGGAAAAATCGTCACTGCGGGGGGACGTGTTTTATGCGCGGTGGGCTTGGGAGATACCGTTTCCGAAGCACAAGATGCTGCCTACGCTCTTACCCAGAAAATCGATTGGAACAATGTCTATTATCGAACAGACATTGGCCATCGAGCAATCAAACGCGAACAAGGTAATTAAACCGGAAAATTCATGAAATATCCGAGTTAAATAAACTTGAACCGTATCAACATAAAAAAAGCTGTCAATGCATTAAAGTCGGGAGGCGTTATCGCCTACCCGACAGAAGCTGTATTTGGTTTGGGTTGTGACCCAATGGATAAAAAAGCAACGCAGAAATTGCTTCTATTAAAGAATCGTTCCGAACAAAAAGGATTAATTTTAGTTGCAGCAAATTTTGCTCAACTCCAACCTTATCTAACAACACTGTCACCCGTGCTTTTTGACAAAGTGATGCAATCTTGGCCTGGCCCAATTAATTGGCTATTGCCGGTCAATCCATCATCACCCAAATATTTACGTGGCAAATTTAATCTACAAGCTGTGCGCATAAGCAATCATCCTATCGTACAAGCATTATGCAATGCGTTTGGTGGTGCAATTGTTTCCACTAGCGCCAATACCAGTCGACGACCTGCGGCAAAAACCGCTTTACAAGTACGCAGTTACTTCACTAATCAGTTAGACTATGTGGTAAATGAAACAGTGGGGGATCAAAAAACACCCTGCGAAATTCGAAACAGCCTGACGGATCGCATTATTCGCACAGGAAAATGAGGAAAAATAATGACAGCACCCAATATTGAACTCGTCAAAGAGTACTTACTCGATCTACAAGACAGAATTTGTGCCGCACTGGAAACTGAAGATGGTGGCGCCAAATTCGTTGAAGATAAGTGGGATCGCGAGGCAGGAGGTGGCGGTCGCACACGTCTGCTCACCGATGGAGTAATTATTGAGCAAGGCGGGGTTAACTATTCACACGTATACGGCGACAAAATGCCAGGCTCCGCAACAGCACATCGCCCAGAACTTGCTGGTCGCAACTTTCAAGCGGTCGGCGTGTCACTAGTCATACATCCTAAAAATCCTTACATTCCAACTTCACATGCAAATGTTCGATTTTTTATTGCAGAGAAAGAAGGCGAAGAACCCATTTGGTGGTTTGGTGGCGGTTTTGACTTAACACCCTACTACGGTTTTGAAGAAGACGCCAAGCTATGGCACGAAACAGCTAAAGCCGCGTGTGATCCATTTGGCACGGATGTTTATGATAAATATAAAAAATGGTGTGACGAATATTTTTATCTAAAACATCGCGACGAACCGCGTGGAATTGGTGGTCTGTTTTTTGACGACTTAAATGAAGGCGGTTTTGAACATTGCTTTGCGTTTATGAAAAGTGTCGGTGATAACTATATCAAGGCCTATCTCCCAATAATTCAGAAGAGGAAAGACACCCCTTATGGCGAAAAAGAAAGAGACTTTCAACTTTATCGCAGGGGCCGTTATGTAGAGTTTAATTTGGTTTTTGATCGTGGCACACTCTTTGGTTTGCAGTCAGGTGGGCGAACTGAATCCATCTTAATGTCATTGCCACCTTTGGTTAAGTGGCGCTACAACTGGAAACCAGATCCAGGAACTGCGGAGGAAAAATTGTACAATGTTTTTCTCAAACCACAGGATTGGGTGAATTACAATATTTAATAATAGAACATCAAACAAGCTATTGAATTATTTTCCATAGCAAGCTAGTACTTAAAATAATTTTAAGATAAGATTCATTAATAGGGAAATCGAATGAGTGCCGCTAAGAAACATGCTACCTTCCTACGCATAGTTGTAATTCTTATAACATTGTTATTTAGTGCCTCATCCGGTTTCGCTAACCCATCCTCAGCCAATCAGTCCACAAAAACTATCACCATTGTTTACACTGGCAATCTTGATGGCGAACTTGAGCCATGCGGCTGTAGCGAAGGTGGCGACAAAGGCGGCCTCAAACGTCGCGCTCAGGGCATCGATGAACTGCGCGCAGAAGACCCGGATCTTTTCCTTATTTCTGCTGGCGGTCTACTCATTAGTGAGATCCAGGAAGATAAACTAAAAAGCGAATACATTCTAAAAGGCATGACAGCGCTTGATTACGATGCGATTGGCGTGCAATGGAAAGATCTCGCATATGGACAAGATTTCTTAACCAAACACAAACTACCTCTAGTGATTAGTAACAGCAGCAATTCTAATTTCTCTCAAAAAATTATATTTCGAAAAGATAATAAAGAAATTGCTTTCTTTAGCTGGTTAAACCCTTCTAAAAATATGCAAGAAAACCTGGTTTTCAAAAACACTGAAAAATTAAAACAAGCGTTAGCCGAAGCAAAAAATAAGAAACAGCTGACTACACTAGCAACCACCTATTCATTAAAATCTGCTCAGAAAAAATTACCACTTGAAAATGTAGATTTACTTATCATCCGTTCAAAATACGAACTTTATAGCGAGCCACAACAACTAGGCAACATGCTCGTTATTCAACCTGGATCTCGAGGAATGCGCCTCGGTAAATTAAACTTCTCGGTTAACACTGCCAATAAAATTACCTACTGGCAGCACAAAATAATTCCTCTGCCACCTGAAGTAAAAGACGCACCACGCATGCAAGCTTGGTATGATGAATACAATACAAAAGTAAAAGAAGATTACCAAAAAGCGACAGCGCTCCGTAAAGCATTAGAAACGGGAGAGAGCATCTATGCCGGTGCAGATGCATGCCAAAGCTGTCACAAAAAGCAACATGACAAATGGAAAGACTCTCGCCATGCTGAAGCTTTTTACGCACTTCAAGATGCGGGTAAAGCCTTCGACCCAAATTGCATTGGCTGCCACACTGTAGGTTTCAAAAAAAGCGGCGGTTTTCTTAACGCAACACTTACTGGAAACCTAATGCATGTACAGTGTGAAAATTGTCATGGCGCAGCAAAAGAACATGCTAGCTCAGGTGGTCAGACACCAGTAAGCAATACAGATTGGCCGAAAGAAAAAATGTGTGGCCAGTGTCATGTTCAAAAACATAGTCCAGATTTTGTTTTTGAGAAATATTGGCCAAAGATAGAACATGACAAGTAGGTTTTTCAAAAAGAGGTTTTTCAAAAAGAGGTTTTTCAAAAAGAGGTTTCTTATAGCATAAGTAATATAAACAATTAGGGAACAATATATACTCCACAAACCAAACTATACATGCAACCTATTAAAGTCATTGCACTAGAACTACCTCGAGTAGGCTGGCCATTCATAAAATCAACCAGGTTATTAACATTCCCAATGTTACCTCGCTACACCTATTCTAAATAATCTTAACCTTCCAGGGACACAGATCCGCCCAAGTATTGGCAGTCGAGAAGCCACCAACAAGAAAACATTCAAAAGCGTATATTTAAACTCTTATTGACTGAACTATGTAATTCTTAATGAATCGCTGAGGATCTATACGCATTGTAAAGAAAGTTTGTTATATTTCTACAATGGATGATAACGAGGGAGTGTCATATGAAAGCAAGAGCTGCAGTTGCTTGGGCGGCAAAACGTCCACTAGAAATTGAAGAGATTGAAGTAGAAGGCCCCAAAGAAGGTGAAGTTTTACTAAGAGTCATTGCTTCCGGTGTCTGCCATACCGATGCATTTACATTGTCTGGCGACGACCCTGAGGCTGCGTTTCCTTGCGTTCTCGGTCATGAAGGCGGCTGTGAAGTTGTTGAGTGCGGGCCTGGCGTCAAAGACTTATCTGTCGGTGATCATGTTATTCCGCTTTATATTCCCGAATGTGGTATGTGTGAATATTGTCATTCAACAAAAACCAATTTATGTCAATCTATCGCGTCGACCGTATGGACCGGTTATATGCCCGATGGCACACGGCGCTTCTCTAAAAACGGGTCGCCGATTTTTCATTATATGGGATGTTCTACATTCTCTGAATATACCGTTGTTCCAGAAATTGCGTTGGCTAAAATCAATAAAGCAGCACCGCTCGATAAAGTCTGCTTGCTAGGATGTGGCATTACCACAGGAATAGGCGCAGTACTAAACACAGCCAAGGTTGAAGCAGGTTCAACTGTTGCTGTTTTTGGCTTAGGGGGAATAGGGCTCTCGGTGATTCAAGGTGCAACGATGGCAAAAGCCGAACGAATTATTGCAATAGATGTTAACTCAAGTAAATTCGACATGGCAAAAGCATTAGGTGCTACCGATTGCATTAATCCCAAGGAAATAAACGGAAGCTTAGTAGAATTCATCATTAATATGACTAATGGTGGTGTAGATTATTCCTTTGAATGCATTGGTAACGTAGAGGTCATGCGAGAAGCGCTTGAGTGCTGTCACATGGGATGGGGAGTTTCTACTATCATAGGTGTAGCAGGCTCAGGCCAAGAGATACACACTCGCCCGTTTCAACTTGTTACCGGCAGAACATGGAAAGGAACCGCATTTGGCGGCGTAAAGGGTCGATCTGAACTTCCCGCTTATGTAGAACAATATATGCAAGGAAAGATCGTCATTGACGAGCTAGTGACACATACCATGCCGTTGGAAGAAATTAACAAAGCGTTCGAATATATGCATGAAGGCAAAAGCATTCGATCAGTTATTATCTTTTAGGTGATTTATGCAAAAAATTGAAACAGTTAAAGAATTTGATGGCTGGCTCTCGCGCTACACTCACGAGTCTGAATGTTGTAATTGTGAAATGACATTCTCGATATATTTACCACCACAAGCAGAAACACAGGTTGTACCTAGTTTGTATTGGTTATCAGGATTAACCTGTACCGATGACAATTTTCGTGTGAAGGCCGGGGCTCAACGCTATGCTGCAGAACACGGATTGGCGTTAATCATTCCCGATACAAGTCCAAGAGGTGAAGAAGTTCCAGACTCACCTGACCGATATGATTTGGGAAAAGGAGCAGGATTTTATATTGATGCTACTCAAAATCCATGGCACAAAAATTATCAAATGTATAGCTACATAACAAGAGAACTACCCAAATTGATTGAACAGTTTTTTCCAGTTAATGGAAGAAAAGGAATTTTCGGCCATTCAATGGGAGGACATGGAGCATTAATATGCGCTTTGAAAAATCCAAAAATGTACCAAAGCGCTTCAGCACTTTCACCCATATGCCATCCTACTAAATGCCCATGGGGTAAAAATATTTTTAAAGAATATTTGGGTAGCGATATTAGTCAGTGGTCAGCTTATGATGCCTGTAACTTAATAGCAAAAAGTTCTGAAGTGATACCGTTTCTAGTAGATCAAGGTACGAATGACGAATTCCTAGAAGAACAATTAATGACGAGCGAACTACAGTCTACGTGTGAAGATTACAACTACCCACTAGAGCTAAGAATGAGAGAAGACTATGATCACAGCTATCATTTCATTGCGACTTTTATTGGCGAACATATTCAATATCATGCGAACATCTTACATGAGTAAGATGCACAATGGGTAGTGGAGTAAACAACTCCATTGCTCGCCTTTTTTTTTGGAGATATCTACTGGTTATGCATCTTTCATGTCCCCATCAATACCAGTTTTCTTGAACTATTTTCCTGCTTCTCCTTCCCATCTCGTAGCAAGCGAGACATTCTTTTTGCCCATGTTTCACCAATTTTTCTAACACAACAATTTACTTTCAGAATTTTCGAAACTGTTAAGTTTCGTCAAATCAATAGTTTGGGAATTGTTTTGAAACAATAATCCCATATACTTATCTCTAAACAGATACACACACTCTTTTGTGAACAAAGTTTGATGATCAACAAAAAGAACTATAAATTTTTGTTAACTTAATTTAAAACGTTTAGGAGATGATAAAAATGCGTAACTATTTAGCAATTGCAGTAAGCGGAATAATGTTAACAGGCACGGCTTTGGGCAACGCCCAAGCAAATGACGAATGGAAAGGGGATGCCGAGTTAGGGTTATTGTTAACAGATGGAAATACTGAAACACGAACAACCAATGCAAAATTTAAAATTCAAAATGAACGTGACAAATGGCGACATACACTTAGCTTAGAAGCACTAAATTCTGGAGATAGCGAAAATACCACGTCAGAGCGTTATACAGGCAAAGGCCAAACTGCGTATAAATTTAGCAAATTCAACTACGCTTTTGCAGAAGGTAATGGTGAGCATGATCGATTTAGCGGTTACGATTATCGAGCAAGTATAGTGCTTGGTTATGGGCGTCGTCTAATGGATGAAAAAGATATGCGTTTGGACGTTGAGCTTGGTCCTGGTTATCGTGAAAGCAAACCCGATGCGACTAAATCAGAAGGTGAAGGTGTATTCCAAATTGGTGGAAAATTCGACTGGGACATTAGCAAAACAACTTTATTTACACAAGAGTTGAACTCACAAATTGGTGAAGATGCGACTATTAGCAAATCGATTACTTCATTAAGCGCACAGATTGTTGGGAATATGGCCATGAAAACATCATTAACAATACGAAATACTTCAGATGTGCCTGAAGGTATTGAAAAAACAGATAGCGAGTTAGCTGTGACACTGGTTTATAGCTTCTAAGTTAAACCTAGATTAATCAGTTGATTCACGATTTATAGCACAATCATTTGATTTGCTTAGCTATATGAAAAGCATTTGATTCACCAACCAGGTGAACGCAAAATTTTTCACTACGCTAATCAAACCAACTGCTTGCACTCTAAATTCGCGCCCAACTGATTAATCTAGGTTAAACCATTCATCCTGCGTTCAGCTCTGAGTAAGTATAGTATTGATTCGTTATTGCAAGGCAAATCATTATAAAAGCATCCCTCATTCGTTTGTTTGCTTGCTCAGAGTTTTTTTAGGAGATAATTATGGCTACTATTACAATTCCGAAGCGCGATCTAAGAGAAAGAAGTACACCAAACTTATTGCAAGTTATCGGCTTCGATCAAATACAATTAAACGTGCTGTATGTAAACTTTGGTAAGTCGGATAGCAATTTTTTATATTCCGCTCTTCAAAGTGAATCAAATTCAGAATTTATACTTGCTGATAATTATGCTCAAGCAGCTCGACTAATTAAGCACACTAGTTTTGATCTAATCGTAATAAACTTTAAATCCCCCAACTTAAAAACATTCAATTTTCTAGCTGATGTTAGAATCGATATCCAGAGTAAAGCAATACCAGTAATAGGTGTATATCCCAGACAGTTATTAAAGGACTCGGGGGATATCATTGAAATCGAATTTGATGATGTTGTTCTAAAACCCGTCTCTATAGATAGCTGGATCCATTCAGTAAAAAAAATACTTTATTAAATTCTTCAGACATGCAGTTTCTTGAATTCAAGAATAAACTCAGAACCTTTCCCTGGTTCACTGAGTACTTTGATATTGCCTTGATGCTTGTTAACCACTGTTTTCACAAACGTTAGGCCCAAACCAACACCACTAGCGATATTTTTAGTTGATGGCATACGCTGATAGCGACCAAACAGTTTTTCAAGGCTTTCTTTCTCTATTCCATAACCTTGATCTTTAAACGTACAAATAATCTTTTCATCGTTCTCCACAATGTTGATGATAAGCTCAGTATGCGCCGGACTGTATTTAATTGCATTTGAAATCAAGTTTATGAATGTTCTTTCAATAAGATCAAAATCACCCATGATTTCGATACTTGGAGAAGAATAATTCGAATTTATCGTGATATTTTTCTTCTTCGATAAAGCCCATTGCTGATCAATGGCATTATCACAAATGCTTACTAAGTTGATTTCTTCAAGGCTTAATTCGCTAATGTTCTCCGCCCTGGCAAACTGAACAAATCCTTCTGCCAGACTGAGCGCACGTGAATTAAGAATTCTTAGCCGTTCTAAAAATACTTTTTGTTCATCACCTTGATCACGGCTCTTGGCTAAATCAAGTTCTGAATTAGTGGAAACAAGTGGAGCTCGCAAATCATGCGATAAGAAATTAATTAACTCTTCTCGTTGACGCTCCTGCTCTTTTAATAAGCTGATATCTGAAATATTAATGATTAATCCACTTAACTTCTGAAAACCATCAATGATAGGACTGGTCTTCATAATTATGGACAATCCGCTATCAGTGACTGACTGAACAGAAAATGCAGTGTATGACTTGATAGATTGAAATATCTTGTTTTTCAGTGTGCTGCTGTCAATACCGGATTGATCGAGTAAAGTGAGCAAGGGCTTTCCAATAAATTCCTCACTCTCAGGCAAGTTAAGAATTTTTATCGCTTCGTGATTAATGTTAACAAGAGTACCAAATTGATTGGTAATTAGAACGCCATCCGGCATTTGCTCAATGCTTTCGTCAATAACTTTTCGCATTAAGCGCAATTGATTTGTTGCGTCTTTGACATCTTCCACACGTTGTTGAACAACTTCAATGGTACCTTTACCTTCTACTGAGGAACTGGCAATAACATTAAAAACAAATTGTTCGATGAGCTCTTGTTGGGTAGGGTTAAGATTTATCGCTCTAGGCCAATTGATATAGCAATCCCAACCACTGTTAGTTATTTTTGTGCGCAACACGTTATTGTTATCCGAATATTTTTCACCATATTCAAACCGATGTATTGTGCCAGGTACAAATATCTCGAGCCCAATAACAGGAATCATTTTGGAGAGAAATTCAAATTCAGAGTTTATGGAATAAGTTACCTGGTATTTAAGCGCAGCTTTTTCGGAGTTTAAAAGTACAAGTTCCTCATTGAGCGATTTAATGGCGTAGTCTAATCGGCGCCAACTCCATAGTGGAAAACTGCCAAGTAATACGATAATGGTAGCCATGGGCGGAATCCATACATATTGATATCTCATAAGCAGGATTGCAAGAAAGGCAGTGCTCATCACCAAAAATCCCGCTGTTAATAGAGCCATGAGAGGAGGTAAGCGAGGATAAATAAATACTGGTATTAATATTAATATTAATCCGATGATTAATGTTATGTTGTCTTCCGATTTTGTTATAAAACTGTTGCTACGCAATCCGTGAAATATTGTTGCGTTGATTTCTACTCCCGGCATTGCATGCCTTTGCCCAGAAACAGGAGTAGGTAATACATCACCTAATCCGGTAGCAGTCGCACCGACAAATATTATTTTGTCATCTAAAAAACTTAATGGGTAACTCGGCGATAAAACATCTGCAAATGAAACACGATTTAAATGTCCGGGAGGACCAATATACGGTATATAAACGTGATAGTCTCGAACCCATATATTGGGATTTTCGGCTCCAATATTTTGATTTCTAGTACCTGGAATAAAAGTAATGTCACGATCATAGACAAGTCGATAGAGTGGTAAGGCTATGTTATCCCAGTGTGGCTGCCCCAACCCCTCTTTCAAATAGGTGCTTCTAGCAATACCATCTTGATCCAACTCTACATGCACATGCCCCAACTCCCGCGTTACATTTGCTAATTCAGGAATGGGTAACGTTTCAATGAGCTGACCATTTAGTCTATTTTGCTCAACCAACACCGGCATGATAATCCGATCATTATTTTTAACGGCTTCGATGAGTTCTAAATCACTGATAGGATCGTTGTAATTAATCTCTGAAAAAATTAGATCAAGCACAATTCCTTTAGCTTTAGTTTGCGAAAGCTTATTAATTAATTCAGCGTGGAGGCTACGCGGCCATGGCCAGCGGCCAAACTGCCTCAAACTTTGTTCATCAATGTCGATGATGACAATATCATCTGGCGCGGGTTTTGACCAATACTTAATATGCGCATCATAGATAACATTATCTATACGCCACAGTGCATCACTGAAAAATAATGCGCAATAACTGACAACTAAAACAATCGCAAACTTGAGTTGCTCAGTGCGCAATAATCGCCGTGGTTTACTGGACATTTATTAAAATAATTGAGTTATAAATGCTTATTCACTGATGAGCAGCGAATAGTATTCGCTAAATGGGCCCAGCTCATCATTTGATGAAATTGCTGCTACGCGCCAGAAATAATTCCCTTCTGATAATGGTGCGGAAATACGAAAAAACTGTTGTTCAATCACTTGATCAATTATGAGATCTGAAAAATCGTTAGTTGATGAAACTTGCACACGATAGCCTTTCACGTTATCAATGCGAAACCAGTGAAACGTTGGCTTATTCGTCTGTACTTCATCACCATTGCTTGGTGAGTTTAGTTTTGGCTGTGCCAGGGCATCAGTGGAAGCAAAACCTGCATTAAACTTATGTATTGCAGTTAATCCCTGCAAACCAATTTTATCAATTGCTCTCACAAACAAGATATATTTTCCATTTTTGGGTAATGAAACTTTCACGATTGGTTGATGAGATTTAGAGGTAAATACGATATTGTTATCATCATCCTGCGTGCGAATTTCTACATAATAACTCATAGCATCACTTACCGAAGGCCAACTAAACTTTATATCTTTACTCATGAGCATTGGTTCTAAATACGCTAAATTCGCTTTAGGTAACAATTTAATTGGCGGAGAAGGTGGCTTTCCTACTTCTGCGACCGTACCAAAACCCGCGTTTAATACGCTTTCCCCTTGAGGATTACTCACCAAAACCGTACCCTCATCAACACTACTCAACATGCTAGTTTCATTAGGTACCTGTAAATGAAATTTAGTACCGCGAACCGCAGCTACTGCTGCAGGGGTCATGATTTCAAATCGGCTTTGTGGCTTTTGAAATGGAATCACATCGGAAGAAATGTTTCCTCGCTTTAACCTCATTTGTGTATCTACGATCGCCGCTTTATCAACATAATTAATTTGATTTAGCATAAGTATGCTATCAGACTTTACAGCCATGCGAGAACCATCAGCAAATTCGATAATGGCATAACTTTGATCGGCTGTTTGAATTTGGTATCCATTATTTAGTGGTAAATTGTCTATGACCTCAATTCTAATACCGGCCTTATTCACAACTGCTACCGTTCCTTGAGTTGCAATGAGCCTGGCAGATTTAGGTTGATTACTTAACCAAGTGTAGGGGATATGTATTTTTGTGCCAGGTTGTAATCCTTGCGGGTTAGTGACTTTGTTGTATTCTTGCAGTTTTTTCCAGTCATTAACATTGATTAAAAACCGCTGAGAAATGTTCCAAATCGAATCTCCAGGGCGAGTAGTATATACCCAATCCTCCGAATGAGCGGTGGGCATAAATAAAAGAAGCAGTAATGTTAAAAGAACGACCTGTTTAATACTAAGCACTGTTTTTTGCATCATTTTCGCTATCATCACTCACGTTTTCTAGTCGATAACCATGTCGATAAATCGAAGTAAGCTTCCACCCATTAGCTGGCCGTAATTGCAATTTAGTGCGCACAATACTGATATGCGTATCTACTGTTCTGGTATTTAAATCTGACCTTAATCCCCAAATGCGCTCTAAAATGTGTCCGCGGCTTAATACGCATCCGATGTTTTCAAACAAAAACAACGCCACTTGAAACTCTCTGCTCGTCAGTTTTATTGCAGTATCATGCAAGTAAATCGTTTCGTTTTTTTTATCAAATACGTATGGCGGAAAACTTAGCCGCGATTCATTCGCAGTATTTGTTTCGACGCGACGTAACGTTGCATTTATTCGAGCATACAACTCATTTTGCCTAAGCGGTTTAATAAGATAATCGTCAGCGCCAGCTTCCAAGCCCATGACAATATCATTTTCGCTATCCCTGCTCGTCGTAAATAAAATGGGGGATTGAATATTATATTCAGCACGTAGCTGTTTAACGATATCTATACCGTTTGTATCGGGCAATTCCCAATCAACGAGATACAGATCAAAGCTATCATTAGCTACGCGTCGTAATAAGCTGATTCCAGTTTCAAAATGATGACAGAAATAACCCTTGTCTTTTAGCCAGGCGCTGACTAACTCAGCTTGTGACACATCATCTTCAAGTAAGGCAATTCTCAACTGCATCCATGATCCTCTCAATGTACGCTATTTTGACCACAGGGCGAAGTGGTGTTTATATATTCGAATTGTACATAGATTTCTTGCCCGTTGGAAACGTAATTTGGATTAACTAATTCATAACAACAAAAGGAAATATCCTGAAATCGGTTGTAAATAACTCGCTTTTACGGAATATTCACTGAGCAGGTGCTTACCCTACCAACCATAGATTGATGCTATTTGACTGTCGTGAATGTTAGAAATTATAAAAAAACTTCAATCCCTCATTCCTACTTTTGAGAGAGAAAATTGGGAATAGGTTGTTGCAACTCCACAATTTGGAAGAAAGCAATCACAAAAAAATAGATGCAAGATCACGAAAACTATCTAACTGTGGGCGCAGATATTTGATCAACGATGTTCATATAAAAAAAATGCCTGTTTATTCTACACTTTTTTAAATATCTACATACAGCGACACCAGCGCTATCATCTAATATCTAAACAGACGCGAAATAAAAACGTACAAATAGATTCACGTCTATCTTTGTTAGCTTGACATCCACCTCAAACAGGCGGATAAATTTACATGATTTAGAAAAATCCAGCCTTACATACCACGGAGGTTATCGTCATGTCAGAGAATAGCGAATTTCTTACAAAAGAAGATATTTCTACGCCCGTTGCAGATCAACCCAATGAACCGGATAGTGGCTCGGTCATTTTAAGCCAAGCATATAAAAGTGCCGGACCCAATCGAAATAACCGACTATGTGTTGTCATCAGCGATATACATTTAACCGATGGCTCCGTTGGCATCCAAAATCTCAGCAATAAGGCATGGGATGATTTTTTCAATAAGATTGAAGACACATGCCGGAATAAACAAATAAAGGAAGTTCATCTTATCTTCGATGGTGATTTTATTGATCTTATACGGAGTGGTGAGTGGGCGGATGAGAATTTTTATCCTTGGCAGCGAAATGACGACGGTGAATTGTTCAATAATATTATTAATCGTATTACTCGAAAAATCCTGGAAGTCCATGCGTATTTCTTCTCTCTATTGAGAAACTTTGATTCAACGATAAAAGATAAATGTGAATCAGTTGAATCTACAAAGACTATCATCATACTTGGCAATCATGATAAAGAGATCCTCTTAGTTAATGATGCCCTCGCTTACTTCTACGAACAAGCACTAGGGAGAACTGCCGAAAGTTTTACAGATGGGGAACGGCGGCATATTGGGCGCATGTATGGTGATAAAGATATGTTTCTTACTGACAAGAGCCGTGTGCCCTATTTTCCTTTTTATCATGCTGATAAGGATTTCCGTTTATTCACCACACATGGGCAATGGCGAGACTCAGAAAACAGCGTTGCAGTAGAAGCTGAAGGGGGTAAGCCTGGCTGGAGTGCAGATGATGGTTGGCAACCTCAAGTCTGGTCCCAGCTCAACTATCGCCCTTTTATAGAATCATGCTTTGGTGACACTGTTGCTGCTGGAGTGCTATCTACTTTTATTTTCAAGACCAAGAGAGAGTTGGCGAGCAAGAACATTGTTGTTAACCGGCTCAATCACATCCTTGATGAACTCGATCTTTATCGCCCATCATATCTCGCTGTACAAAGAATTATTGAAGAATCCAAAGCTATGCGGAAGGCGAAAAAAGATATTGCAGCAGTGGAAGTAATCGAGAAAAATTTGATGTCATGCGTTGTGTGCTGGTTGAGTTGGGATTTTACACACCAAAGCGCATCAAAAAAGCTTAAATTTCCTCTCTTGTTTGCACGATTCATATTAAAAGCACTAAAAATATTTGGCAAGAAAATCGAGCTAAGCGCAATTCTATGGGGAATGAAAGGCTTTGCCAGATTAAGCCATCAGCGTAGATCCGGTGTTGATTTGAAAAAAATGCGTACGTTCCCAGGTTTTCAACCACCTTTTAGCAATAATGGTTTTCAAATTCATGGTGAGGGCCACACCCATAATCCGCTTGAAGAAGAGGCCAATTTAAACAGCCAACTTAGTGAAGCCACCAGAGTAAAATATAACACAAATTTTACATACGTGAATTTCGGGGCTTGGCGTGATCAAATTATTGCCCGAAAGGACAAAGGTTATCGCCGCAGAGGCATGTTAAGAACATTTAATATTCTTGATTTGAACGCATCAGATGATGCACCTAATCAGTTAGGTCGGCAATTTTCCTTTTACACTCAGGATGTAGCTATCTGGAGAGATTCACTTGACCGCATAGAAGAGAAAGAAACGAGAGAAGAGGCTACACAGGTTAACGCTTAGCGTCAAAAAGCGTACAATTCTGATCCTTTGCGTTCTGAATACAACAGAGCGCAAAGTATAATGCAATCTACTCTAACTTAATCGAACTTGTAACCGCGAGGAATAACCACTATGCCGTTCTCAGAAATTGTGAACCGCTCAGCGTCTTTTTCTTTATCAATCCCAATCATTTCACCATCAGGTATGACGACATTTTTATCGATAATGCATCGATTGAGCACCGCACGCTTTCCTACTCTCACATTATTGAGTACCAACGAGTTTTGAATGTTGGCCTCGTCGCCAATAAATACATCTGAAAATAGTATAGAGTGCTGAACACAACCACCAGATATAACAACACCACTAGAGGCGATAGAGTTAATGAACATTCCCTCATTACCTTCATCACCGGGAACAGTTCTGCAGGGCGGGTGTTGTGATTGATAGGTTCTTATCGGCCAGTCGGACTGATATAAGTTCATAGGAGGGATGGGGTTTAATAAATCCATATTTGCATCATAGTAACTATCGATGGTACCCACATCTCGCCAGTACTCGTCAGGTGTTACCCGACCTTGCGTGCTGCCAAATTTGAAAGCAGATACCCGCTCGGATTTAATTAGCTTAGGGATAATATCGTGCCCAAAGTCATGCTTAGAGTCACTATCCTCTGCGTCTTCCGCTAATGCTTTTAGCAAAGTTCCCATAGAGAAGATATAAACACCCATGGAGACTAATGCATGATCTGGATTACCCGGAACAGGAACGGGCGAAACTGGCTTTTCGTTAAACTCTCTTACCCTGGATGATCCATCTATTCCAATAACACCAAATGCACTTGCTTCTGCGACCGGGACTTCCCGACAAGCAATTGTTAATGCGGCATTTGTTTCTTTATGAACATTAAGCATCGCTGCATAGTCCATGCGATAGATATGATCACCTGACAAGACGATTACCCAGTCCGCTTCGCTACGTTCTAATAAATAGGTGTTTTGATGGATTGCATCTGCGGTTCCCTCATACCAATTTTCGCCTCTTCGCATTTGAGGTGGCACGGTTGTTATATATTCACCCAATTCTGGATTAAAAATCGACCACCCGTCACGAATATGCTTTTGTAGTGAAAAGGACTTGTACTGAGTTAAAACAAGAACTCTTCTCACCCCAGATTGAACACAGTTAGTCAGTGTAAAATCGATGATTCGATATTTTCCACCAAACGGTACCGCTGGTTTTGCTCTTTCCTTTGTTAAAGGATGCAATCTAGAGCCAACACCTCCCGCTAATATCACTGCAACTGCATTATCAATCATAATAATTTGCTTTTTTAATTCAAATTCTAAGCTTATAGAAAACTTCTAGCAATCAAGCTAGCTCCAGGACAACTGAAAGTAACTATACGACAACGACTGAGTTTTCGGCATCAGTGTATTCTGTAGGAACGTACTTATCGGCATTAGAATCATTTATCCACGCTTTGCCATCAATTAAGTATCGAAATTGGTATTCAGTTCCGACGTCTAAATCTATGACTGAAGTGAATGAGCCATTCTTCAGCTTTTTCATTTTATGTTTTTTCTTATTCCAGTTATTAAAGTCGCCGACAATGCTTACATTTTTAGCATTTCCAGCAGCCTCTTTTGGAAGCGCAAAACTTACTTTGCAAACTGGTTTAGTTTTTAGGTATTGTTTCTTCATTTTAAGTTACTCCGTTAAGGCTATTTACATTTTCCAAATATCATTATTATACTCTTGAATTGTGCGATCCGTAGAAAACTTTCCACTACGCGCTGTATTCAATATACTCATCTTCGTCCAGTTCTTCTGATCTTTATAAGCACTAGAAACTTCTGCCTGAGCATCGATATAACTTCTAAAATCGGCAGCAGTCATCCAATGATCATTCGGATTCTTGATCGAGTCAATTATCTCATTAAATATTCCATCTTCGAAACGGTTGAAATGTCCAGTTTCGAGCAGACGCATAACTCGGGAAAAATCGTCATCACCATCGATGATATCCTGAGGATGATAAGATTTTTTCATCTCTTCGACTTCATTGGCTTTCAAACCAAACAAGAAGAAATTCTCTCCCCCCACTTCCTCTAGAATTTCAATATTTGCACCATCGAACGTACCAATCGTTAACGCACCATTCATCATAAACTTCATATTACCTGTTCCTGATGCTTCTTTTCCCGCCGTTGATATCTGTTCAGAGAGATCGGTACCCGGCGCAATAATTTCCATTGTGGTTACACGAAAGTTTGGTAGGAATATCACTTTTAAAAGGTCTCCTACAGCGGGGTCGCTATTAACGACACCTGCTACATTATTAACTAACTTAATAATGCGCTTTGCCATAAAATATCCCGGCGCGGCTTTACCACCAATAAAGACACAACGTGGCACTATACCTTTCGTATCTCCTCGTTTAATACGATCATAAAGGTGTATGACATGAAGTACGTTTAACAACTGACGTTTATATTCATGAATCCTTTTTACTTGCGTATCAAATAGCGCATTTACGTCTATATCAATTCCACAGTCTTTTTTAGTCAGTTCGACTAAACGTTGCTTACATGCCAATTTGGCTTTTTTCCACTCTGATTGAAATTTGGAATCATCGGCAAATTTTTCCAGTCTTTTCAGCTCAGATAAATTGGTCACCCATCCATCACCAATTGTTTTTGTAATCAACCCAGACAAATGAGGATTAGCATGCGCAAGCCAACGTCGCGGTGTAACACCATTGGTTTTATTGACAAACTTTTCTGGCCATAATTCGTAAAAATCTAAAAATAAACCAGATGTCAAAAGATCAGTATGTAGTTGAGCAACGCCGTTTATCGAAAAGCTACCCACTATTGCTAGATGAGCCATACGAACAAACTGTACAGGGCCTTCCTGAATGATTGACATCCGTGTTTGCCGTTCCACCTCTCCAGGCCATTTACAGGCAACCTTTGAGAGGAAAAGTGCATTGATTTCATAAATAATATCAAGCAAGCGTGGCAATAATTGCTGAAAGAGTGGCACTGACCATTTCTCTAACGCCTCAGGTAGCAGTGTATGGTTAGTGTAAGCTAAAGAACTTGATGTAATTTCCCATGCGTCGTGCCATTCCAATCGATATTCATCAACCAACAAACGCATAAGCTCTGCGACTGAAAGTGTTGGATGGGTGTCATTCATTTGGATACAGTTATTTTTTGCAAACTCGCTAAAGTCATCGCCATGTGACTCTTGCCACCTTCGCAAAACGTCTTGCAAGCTAGCAGATGCTAAAAAGTACTGTTGTTTCAAACGTAACGCTTTACCATTTTCACTCTCATCGTTGGGATACAGTACCATTGAGATATTTTCTGCTTCGTTTTTAGCAGCGACCGCTTCTGTATATCCACCAGCGTTAAACTCACTCAAGTCAAATTCATCGGTCGCAGAAGCGCTCCAGAGACGAAGTGTATTGACGGTTTCATTTTTATAACCAGGAATTGGGATATCGTAGGGTACAGCAAGCACATGGTTTGCGTTAGCCCAACGATGGCGAGTTTTTCCACTATCATCCGTATAGGTTTCAGTGTGGCCGTCAAAACGAATTAGCTGCGTATGCTCTGGTCGCTCTATTTCCCAAGGATTGCCGTCGCGTAACCAGCGATCCGGCTCTTCAACTTGATCACCATCAATAATTTTTTGCCGAAACATACCGTATTCGTAACGAATACCATAACCCATGACTGGCAGCTGCAATGTAGCACAACTGTCCAGAAAGCAAGCTGCTAATCGACCTAGACCACCGTTCCCCAAACCTGCATCAGGTTCAGCTTCTGCGACCTCTTCCATGTAAATTCCTAAGTCGAGCAGTGCTTGTCGTGTATCTTCTTCGACATCGAGATTCAATAATGTATTACCTAAAGCTCGGCCCATGAGGAATTCGAGCGACAGGTAATAAGTTCTCTTATTCTTGTTTGCTTTAGTTGCATAGCGCGTATTCTTCCAACGCTCAAATAAACGATCTCTCAGGGTAAGCGCTAATGCCATATAAGAATAGTGCAATGAGCGGCAGTATCGGTTTCTACCCAATGTATGCGCAAAATACCGACGAAAGTCTTCCTGAATATCTTCCGAGTTCATCCCTAAAGCCGTTAGCTCTGTTAATGACTCAACAGGTGTACTTTTAACCAATTCTTTCCCGTAGTATTGAGGATGTATTGATTTTGACATTTATCATTACCGCCTTTTCATATCCAGTTTCGTGTCCATTTTTAAATATTTTTATTTCAGCTACATGTACAGCTTGAGTTTTTAAAATCACTAAGGTAATTCCGTTATTGCTGGTCAAATCTATTTATTCTAGGTTTAATAATATTCAGTAGGTGCTATCAATGGTTTTACGAAACTTCGGATGATATTTGATAACATCAGTTTGATAACATCAGCAAGAGACAAGCCATATAGAGAATTGACAGAGTAGCGCTAAAAAAACCGCACTTTATATTATATTCAGCGCATTGTGTAGTAGATGTAAGATTTTTTCTGCTTTAGCATCAAATTAAATGCACTATCTTGATAATAGTTCATAGGTTTAGGCATCATTTTGATGCTAAAACTTTTTCACGCCATTTATTGATTTCACAATCATGAACTTCTTATTGCTTGCCACTTCAGTACAATTTCCGAACATTTTTTTCAAAATCGAGAAGTAGCCTAAATGCTTATTCCCGATAATCCAAAGCTCTCCGCCTTTTTTAAGCGCAATTTTGGATTCATTAAACATTTGTCGTGCTATAAAATCACCCACAGCATTGTGCTGATGAAAGGGAGGATTGTTCAAAATAACATCAATACTATTTTCTTCTATCCCACTCAAGCAATCAGTAACCTCAAAACGAGCTTTTCGTGTATCGCCAAATGCTGCTTTGAAATTCTGCTCTGCAGAAGCCACTGCCATATATGACTCATCAACAAAAACTAGTTCACTCTCAGGTGAGCGATCCGCGGCGATTAATCCGACCACACCATTCCCACACCCCAAATCGACAATTGTTTTTCCTCCCTCTACTTTAGGAATATGCTCCAGAAAAAACCGTGTACCAATATCCAAGCTTTCTTGGGAAAAAACACTGGAATGATTAAAGATTTGGTATTGTGTCCCTTCGAGTAGATAACTTTTTGGGTATGGGTTTTCATCAACACGAATAGCAGTGTCAAGTTCAGAGAAAATCAATCGAGCTTTTTTACGAGCCAGTGATGTGCGCGTGGAGCCGATAACCGTTTCGAAAAGATTAAGCGTTGAATTGTGAATGCTTTTCACCATCCCCGCACCGATGACAACCGAATCCGTGTTTAGGTGAGGCCGTAATCGTATTAATTGATCTTCAAGCAATGCGAGGCATTTTGGGATCTTAATAATGACAACATCAAATTTACCCGATAATGGCTCTAGACTGGCGGCCAACTTCACACGATCGGCAGCCAGTTTATTATCAGCTAGATTAGTCAAAACACTTTGATGCGCCAAATATGAATCTGACTGCATCAAGGGCCGATATTGAGACAACGAGACAGATAGTGCACCAAAACTATCGTTGATGATCAACAGCGAGCGGGAATCACGAACAATATTTTGCTCGACAAGATAGTTTAATACATACTCATCAGCAGCATCCCAAGCTCGTAAAGTTTCATTTTTACGCTTTGGAAAACGAGAAAGTGAAAACTCTCCCTGCGTTACACTTAAAATATCTGCCAAAAAAATGCCTCTTTTATATAATAATCCATCTACAATCAGCGATTATATCCTGGATCACTCATCCAGCAGGGAATTTCTTTTTCCGATTATGTGCCACGGTAAAATCGAGTTCCGGCCCGCGCGGAATAATCCGTGTTGGATTAATGCTTTCATGACTCCAATAATAATGCGTCTTGATATGATCCAAGTTCACCGTTTCTGCGATACCCGGGTGCTGATATAGCTCTCGCAAGTAATTAGACAAATTGGGATAGTCAGCAATCCGTCGCAAATTACATTTGAAATGACCGACATATACCGCATCAAATCGAATCAATGTTGGGAACAGACGCCAATCGGCTTCAGTGATTTGCTCGCCAACTAAATAACATTGCTTATCAAGTATTGCCTCTAGCTGATCTAGCGCATTAAATAAGTTGGTAAAGGCTTTTTCGTAGGCCAACTGTGATCGGGCAAATCCTGTTTTATACACACCATTGTTGATATCGTCATAGATCATAGTATTGATCTTTTCAATTTCACCTCGCAGCGCCTCGGGAAAGTAGTCATCCTTAACATCGGTAAATTCATTGAACGAAGAATTAAGCATTCTGATAATTTCAGAAGATTCGTTATTGACTATTGTATTGAGTTTTTTATCCCATAAAACTGGGACTGTGACAACGCCACCATATTGAGGCGCCACTTTGTGGTATAGCTCATAGAGAAATTTAGCATTAAAAAGCTGATCACCTGTTGCTCCCGGAAATTCATCAAAATCCCAGCTCTCGTGCCCCATTTTTGGATTAACAACAGAGACACTGATAACATCTTCTAGCTTTTTAAGCTTTCGAAAAATTAAGGTTCGATGTGCCCACGGGCAAGCATAGGAAACGATAAGATGATATCTACCTGCTTCAGCATTAAAGCCACCACTGCCAGATTTTCCTGGAGAACCATCCGGTGTAATCCAGTTTCTAAATTGAGAATCCCAACGAATGAACTCACCTTCTTCAATGGGGAAATCTAACTGATCTCGCAGCAACTCTTTCGCGCGACTATTTGTCATGTCGGTCTCCAATTAGCTAATCAGTATCTACAGAACATTATTGCTCAAAAGCTACTGTGCAATAAGGGTATTATCGAACATTAAGAACAAGAATTTCGATGGATTGAGCATCCACAGAAAAGAATCCCTTGCTTGAGAAGTGTAAGTTAAAATGGGGGGACGGATGAATCTCCTTCTCGGCTACTTGTCAAGAAGGAGATTCTTGATCATCCTAGAAAAAGCAGTTGGACGCGCAAATAGAATGCAGGATATTGTTTTTTCATATAGCTAGACGAAACAAGAGCCTATGTTATATTTCGTGGATCAACTACTTTTTTTAGGATCACATTAGCGCGTTGCTTCAACTTCTAGTTGAATACTTATATCATCGCCAATTGCCGGCAGACCATACTTCATCCCGAAATCCGAACGCTTGAATTTAGTCGTTGCATCAAAGCCACAAACTTCGTTAATTTTCTTATTAAAAGGGTGTTTACCACAATTAATACTGGCTACATCAAGAACCACCGGTTTCGTCACACCCAATATTGTTAAATCACCTGTAATGGTTGCGCTTTTCTTGTCGTGGAATTTAACATTTGTCGATTTAAACGTCATTGAGGGAAACTCAACCACATTGAAAAAGTCTGGCGAACGAAGGTGATCATCGCGTTTTTTAAAGCCAGTATTTATCGATTTTGTAGCGATTGTCACTTCAACGGCACCAGTACCTTTTGCTAAATCCATTTCCAAAGAACCTTTTGTACTTTGAAATTGACCATGCATTGTTGAAAATCCCAAATGACTAACCGTAAAATTTGGATAAGTATGCATGGGATCGACTTCATAACTTGCTGCAAAGGCCATATTTATTGGTAAGACTACAGCCAAACATCCTAGTAACAACTTCTTCATTATTTTCTCCTGATTAATAAAGTCCAACTCATAAATTTAACTAAGAGGCTGTCCGAGAAGAGAGAGCCGCCTCTGCTCATCTTAAAAGACTTCATAATGAGTCAATTAATTCAATATTTACTGAAAATATTATTTGTTATGGCTTCCATCACAAAAAGGGATGTTACTACTTTTACCACAGCCACAAACGAATATATTACCTTCTTTTTCTGGCGTATGGGCCAATGGTTCGATCCCAGTCCCACTATGGGCTCCACTACAAAACGGTGGATTTGTTGATCTGCCACATTGACAAAGATAGACAGTTTCACCCTCTTTCCCAGGTATTGTATAGGGACTCCCTAGATCGTACATTGCCATCAGTTTCCTCCTGAGGAATTTTTACCCACTGTTAAAAGATCTCTGCATAAAGTGATTTTCTTAGCCAAAACCTGTTTGTGAAGAGTATAGCTGATAAAGTTATTCATTATTTCCGAATAACAACTACAATATAGGACAAGAAATTAAAGATTTAAATTAGAAATACTTGAAAAACTCATTCGAATAATCCGAACATGCGACTACAACACCATATTGATGCTTTACTCGTGCTTGATGCCATTGATCGTCGCGGTAGCTTTGCTTCTGCTGCAGAAGAGCTTCATAGAGCCACATCGTCGGTGACTTATGCCATTCAGAAGCTGGAAGAGGCACTCGATGTAAAGTTATTTGATCGTAGAGGCCATCGTTCAATATTGACTTCTGCTGGGCAAGAGCTATTACGTGACGGCCGGTTACTGATAAACTCCATTCAAAATATCGAACATAGCGTAAAACTAATTGCTTCTGGCTGGGAGGCTGAATTACGAATCGCCATCAATGATATTGTTCCACAACATCACGTATTAAATATACTCGAAGAATTTTATGACGAAACACCACAAAATACTCGTATTCGCCTAATCTCAGAAACCTTCCTTGGTCCTTGGGATGCGTTGATATCCGGTAGAGCTGACTTCGCGATTGGCATACCGAGCGACGTTTTAACAACAAACAATTTTCACTCACACCCACTGGGGCATGTGGAATTTGTCTTTGTTGTTGCATCACACCATCCGCTCGCTCATCATCACGCACCAATAAACGCTGATAATTTGCGGGGCTATCGCGCAGTAGCTGCCGCTGATAGCAGTCGAATACTACAACCGAGAACATTCGGATTAATACAAGATCAGCCTGTGTTAACAGTACCTAACCAGATTATGAAATATCAAGCAATCAAGCAGGGCATGGGTGTTGGTCATCTCCCCCGACACATGATTGAAAAAGATCTGGATGAGGGAATTTTATTAAAGAAAGATCTTGAATCTGATGGTGACACTAAACATATTCTGCGGTTTGCATGGCCATCGGCACAAAAGGGAAAAGCCTCGCAATGGTTGAGAAGTAGACTATCGAATGAAAACAAACCTATTCCATGGTTTTCCAGCAGCGTATAAGAAGCGAACTCCACGATTATCTGATTAATGTATAATTGACCCTTTGATTTGATGATAAAAATATTATTGAGGATATTCCAGTGAAATTAAGCATTTCGGAATTCAGAGACCTTAAACATAAAAGTATTACCCTACTTGGTATGTCTGGCGTCGGGAAAACACGTTTGTCAGATATTCTAATGAAAGGAGACTGGTTTCACTATTCTGGCGATTATCGAATCGGTACGCGTTATCTCGGAGAGGCAATTCTAGATAACATTAAATTACAGGCCATGCAGATTCCCTTTCTTCGAGATTTATTACGCACTGATTCTATTTACATCCAAAATAACCTCAGTGTTAACAATCTTTCGCCCGTATCCAGTTTTTTAGGCAAGCTTGGCAATCCCGAATTGGGCGGTCTTCCACTCGATGTTTTCAAGCGCCGACAAAATTTACACCGCAAAGCAGAAATAGCAACTATGTATGATGTGCCAGAATTCATTGAAAAGGCACATAAAATATATGGGTATAATAATTTCATCAACGATGCCGGTGGTAGCCTGTGCGAACTAGATGATAAAAGTGTTATGGAACTGCTCGCAAAACACACACTGATATTATATATACAAGCCAGCGAATCAGACGAACAAGCTTTAATTAAACGCGCCATGAGTGATCCAAAACCACTCTATTACCGTGAGCAGTTCTTACAAGAGCAACTATCTATATATATGAAAGAAAACAATCTGGAATATGTTGCGTTAATTAATCCTGATGAGTTTGTTCGCTGGATCTTCCCTCGCCTATTCTATTCACGAATTCCGAGGTATGAAGCAATTGCAAAAGAATATGGATACACTGTAACAACAGAAGAAGTCGGTAAAGTAACCGACGAAAAGAGCTTTTTACAAATGATTGAAACAGCTATTGACCGTCAATCATAACGATAGAGATTTGCCATGCCGCTAGTTGCCCATTCTTCATTACCTACTTTTGAGCGCCTTAAAGAAGAAGGCGAAACAATAATCCCAAA
This sequence comes from uncultured Ectothiorhodospiraceae bacterium, assembly GCA_945787715.1. Taxonomy (GTDB): domain Bacteria; phylum Pseudomonadota; class Gammaproteobacteria; order S012-40; family S012-40; genus CALZJE01. The sequence continues at coordinate 63,909 of CALZJE010000007.1, forward strand.
CGATTTTGCCGTTCATCAAGATATTCGCGAACTTCATATTGGATTGCTCAATATGATGCCTGATGCTGCACTTACTGCAACAGAACGTCAATTTTTTCGTTTGATTGGGGAAAGCAATCAAATAGCACAATTCTATGTTCACCCGTTTACACTTTCTGAGCTAGATAGAGGGAAAGCTGCTTCTAATCATATCAAGCAGTATTATGAGTCTTTCGAAGAAATTAAAGCGCAAGGATTGGATGCACTTATCATTACTGGTGCCAACGTTTCTCAACCCGATCTTTCTTTAGAGCCATTTTGGGAGCCACTCATAGAAGTTGTCGATTGGGCTTACGAAAATGTTCCGTCAACGCTTTGCTCCTGCCTGGCGACGCATGCGGTTATGCAGTTTAGATACGGCCAAAAACGCCGTCGTCTACCTGAAAAACGCTGGGGTGTATTTCAACATCGTGTTAAAGAACGAAATCATCCACTGGTTAACGGCGTTAACACTTTATTTGATGTGCCACACTCTCGTTTCAACCAAATATCACGTGACCAGTTCGAAGCCGCTGGCTTACATATTCTCGCTGAAAGTGAAGAAGCCGGCGTTCACATCGCGGTTAGTGAAGATCAATTTCGTATCGTCTTTTTTCAAGGTCATCCGGAATACGACATGATTAGCTTACTCAAAGAGTACAAACGAGAAGTAGGACTCTACACAAACCGTAAACGAGATAGCCATCCACCATTCCCTGATAACTACTTCAATTTACAAACACAGGCAATATTTGACGAATACAAAATAAAGGTAGATGAAGCGCTTGAAAAGAATATTGAGCCACCAGATTTTCCTGAATACCTCACTGAAGAGCATCTAGATAATACCTGGCATGATACTGCTGAAGCAGTATTAAATAATTGGATTGGGAGAGTCTATCAAGTAACGAACAATGATAGAAGGCAACTTTTCATGGATTATGTTGATCCTTTGGATCCACTTGGACTTGAGCTATGATCATTCTCGTTCATTCTAACTCAATAAAAGGCGACACATAGGGTTAGGGAGAAAACGTTAACAATTTTCCTGGTTTTACTAGGCTGAGTTATTTTTGTAAAGGACTATACACAAAAACTACAGAACACATAATTAAACGTTCTCTACTTTCCTCTCCATAAAAGTTACAACTTATGCGACAGCAGGTTTTTTTAGATAGTGTTTTCAACTTGAACAAATTTACACCACCTCTACACTCAGCAGTTTCAAACTTAGTTTGCAGGCTTCGAAATATTAATTTTATTTTAAAAAGCCTGCGATACAAACCTAGGGTAACAGTTCATGTTGGAATATATCGGCCGCCTGATATAAAATGAAATAATAAAAGGCTATTTGATTATACATTCATTCATATATGAGGAGGTTCTAGTGAATTTAAAGCAGTTACAACTTGTATGTGAAATGGTTAAAAATGGCTATAACGTTTCTCGCACAGCAGAAGCACTTTTTAGCACCCAACCAGGGATCAGTACTCAACTGAAGTCTTTAGAAGATGAGCTAAATGTTAAGTTGTTCAAGCGAAAAGGAAAAAGAATCACAGGCTTATCTGAGGCTGGTGAAAGAGTACTAGTCCTCGCTGAAGACACATTACATAATGTTAAAACCATTAAACAAATCGGATTAGAGCACTCATCCAAAGATAGCGGACAACTTTCCATCGCAACAACACATACTCAAGCCCGCTATGCGCTACCGGCGGTCATTAAAAAATTTGCTGAAAACTATCCTAACGTAAAATTACAAATACATCAGGGTAATCCGATTCAAATATCCGAAATGGTTATACATGGAGAAGCCGACTTTGCGATTGCCACCGAGAGCATAGCCCAATATGAGAAACTTGCTACGCTTCCGGTATATAAATGGAACAGATGTATTGTTGCCCCAAAAAATCACCCAATACTCAAAATCAAAAAGCCAACACTTGAGGATATCTCGAAATACCCTATAGTAACCTATGACAGCGCCTTTACCGGACGATCAATTATAGATAGTGCATTTTCTCAAGAAAGTCTGACTCCCAATATTGTTCTTACCGCAATAGATTCTGATGTTATAAAAACTTATGTAGAAATTGGATTAGGTATAGGCCTTTTAGCAAATATGGCATACGATGAAGATCTAGATATAAATTTAGGAAGAGTTGATGCCAGCCATCTATTTAATGACAGCACAACATGCATTGGCTTTAGAAAAGGACAATTTATTCGCGAATACATGTATGATTTTATACAGTGGTTTTCCCACAATTTGACTCGCGATATGGTTATTGAAGCAAATCAACAGTAGACACTATATGACGACCTACTTGAATTCTCTAAAATCAGATCTAATGAAAACGCTTTATTTTATTGTGGTCTGCACGCTTCTTACCTCTTGTATTAATGTGCAACACTCATCGAATAATGCTTCGAACCATATTAACTTCCTTATTCACACAGATAAAGAGTCGCCACATACCTATGGTGAAGAGAGTAGCGATTGGCAAATTACCACTAATCTCGTTGATAAAAAAGCAATCCCCAAAACCTTCTTTTATGACTTCACTATTCAATCACTTCATGAAGAGTTCAAGGTTTCTGGCATTAAATATAAATATGGGGAGTATGGAAAATGGAGAACACTGGAAAAAGAAAAATTTATTGACTTAGAAAATGACAATCATTTCGCCAAGCAGCAAATACTAAAAAAAGTTCCCATTACTATTATGAAAATAGGCAGTGCTCACAAGCAAATCTTCCACGTTACATTGACATCTAAACGTAATAATGAAGTGTCTCTCGCTTTAGTTTTTGGGGTAAATAAATGCATCGCTAAGAAAGAAAAAGAAGCGCTCTGCTTTTAATTAATTCGCTTGTGACAAAAAGATTTTTATTTACCCGGAAACTCATGAAAAATCCGGGTTAAATCTCAATAACACCAATTACGTAGTCGAAAAATTTAACACTTCAATCTTTTTATTAATTCTCCAAACAAACAATATAAATATAACCTATTGAATAATTTATTAATATACGGAAACCTCAGGCACTGGCATCAATGCTGCTGGATATCCTATGTTCGAATATAAATCCTCATTTGTTACATAATAAATTTCACTGTTACGTCGCTCAGAAGGAAAACAGATTTATACCAATAGAACAAAATAACAAACGGGCTGGCTATCCTCAATCCTCTCCCCGAGTATGCGCCAAACCACAATAATAAAGTAAATCTGTTTTTCAATAAAAAAAGCCCTATCTACAGGGCTTTTTTTCATTTCTACAAAATTATCGAGTTAGACAACTTTTACTAAATGATAATTCTTTTTACCTTTTCTCAGCACAATAAATTGCTCGTCAATTGCATCGGATAACGTGATTTTACGATCAATGTCAGAACATTTTACATTATTAATTGCAATGCCATTCCCTTGTATTGAACGTCTGGCTTCACCTTTAGATTTAACAATACCCGCATCTGCTACCAGATCGATATAACTACAACCCTCATCCTGCAAACTTACTTGTGAGACTTCAGTAGAAGGAACATCACTAAAAATATCCGCGATATCTGACGCAGAAAGACCTTCCATTTCACCACCGAATAACACTTTCGATGCTGCAAGTGCGCGAGCAAGCGCCGCTTCATCGTGAACAATAACAGTCATCGCTTCTGCCAATGCACGTTGTGCTTCACGCTGTTCCGGGTGCTCTTGCATGGCAGTTTTTAACGCATTAACTTCATCTTCTGTCATCCAAGTGAAATACTTTAAATAGGTAATGACATCTCTATCATCGGTATTCAACCAATATTGGTAAAACTGATAAGGAGATGTTTTGTTGGGATCCAGCCAAATTGTGCCTGATTCCGTTTTGCCAAACTTAGTTCCGTCAGCTTTTGTAATAAGCGGAAACACAACGCCCTGTGTTTTTTTGCCACGCATGCGCCGAACCATCTCCATACCAGTGGTAATATTACCCCATTGATCACTACCACCAGCTTGCACAGTACAATCATGATGATCAAAAAGATGAAGAAAGTCGTACCCTTGAAGCAACATATAGCTAAACTCTGTATATGAGATTCCATCCTCTCGCTCGATACGCGATTTCACTGAATCCTTGGCAGTCATATAATTAACCGTGAAGTGCTTACCGACATCGCGAAGAAACTCCATCATGGTCATTGGCAATAGCCAATCCCCATTGTTCAATAGCTTTGCAGGATTACCTTCTTTATCAAAATCTAAAAAACTCGCGAGCTGCTTTTTGATGGCGTCAACATTTGCATCAACGTCTTCTTTAGTTAATAGTTTACGTTCAGCTGTTTTACCGCTGGGATCACCTATCATTCCTGTTCCACCACCCGCCATAGCGATCGGTGTATGACCAAATTTTTGTAAGCGCGCCAATCCCATTAGCGGTACAAGACTACCGACATGCAAACTGTCACCTGTTGGATCAAACCCAACATAGACAGTGACACTCTCTTTTGAAATGATTTCTTCCAGGCCTTCAGTTGCATCGTATAGCAAACCGCGCCATCTTAATTCGTCTAGCACATTGTTCATTTTGTTACCATTCGTTAATAGAATTGTGCCTCGCCCTGAGGACGAGTTTTAAATCGTTTGTAACTCCATTGATACTGCTGAGGATAGGCACGAATAAAACGCTCTACACCTTCATTTAAAGCAGATAATGAAATATTGAGATCTTTGTTACAAATTCCTTCAAGAGGTGGCTGAATATGCATCATATAACCACGACATTTTGGAAGTCGTTCTGCAAAACAGACAATAACAGCAGCGCCTGTTTTTTGCGCCAAGCGTGAAACCAACGTCATTGTGTTCGTCTGAACATTAAAAAAGGGTGAGAACTCCCCTCCAATCAGACCAGGATCCTGGTCGGGCAATATGCCTAGCATTTCGCCTTTTTTTAAAGCTTTCAAAAGCCCTCTCACACCTGTAGCATCGGTTGGCACCAAATTCACACCAAATCGAGTTCGACCCTGAACGATTATATCTTCTAGTGACGACAATTGCGGTGGGCGATAAAGCGTTGTCATTGGATAATGAATCGACAAATATAGCCCCATGATTTCCCACGCACCTAAGTGCGGAGTTAAGCAGATAATTCCTTTGCCTTCCTGAATAGCTGTATCGATATGCTCAATGCCTTCCACACCTTTTACTAAATCAAGTATTTCATCTTTTTGGGCAGTCCAAAGCAATGGTATCTCAGCAGCTGCTCTTCCCAATTCAAACAAACTCTCTTTGCTGATTTTTTGCTGTTCATGGGGTTTCAATTCTGGAAAACAGATTTTAACATTGGTTTCTGTCGTATTTCGTAATTCGCCGTTACTCCTCCACACTACCCAACCAACAAAATTCCCGAAAATGTAGGTAACAGATCTTGGTAGATAACGAAAAAGACGAAATAAAAATTTTATCAATGGTTCACGATAGCGCCTTCGTAAACGACGTAGTATGACTCTCAATTCCATTAAACCGGCTATATTTTAAACTATAGGGCCCGTAGTATAGCAAGAGATAAGCCCCAACTGCTTATGATTATCCATATCAACATTACTAGTGTGATCTTCATTAATTATAAGTTGTTTATAATTTAAACAACAATGTTGATAGCTCTTCTCCTAATCTTATTGAAAATAAGTTATTAGAAGATGTCAGCAAAGCAGTTTATAATAAGCGCTTTTTATTGGGCTACACCTTCAAACGCAACAACCTTGAATTAATTCGGCAAATTAAACTGCTTCGATTTGGAATATAACAAAGACTTTCAATACCAAATAATAACAAAAATCTTCTTCGCGACAACACAGAGACAAACATGACAAACTCAACATCACTTCTAACAAACGCACTGCAAGAACGAATTCTGATTTTAGACGGCGCAATGGGGACTATGATCCAGCGCTACAAGTTGGAAGAAAATGATTATCGTGGAGAACGTTTTGCCGACTGGCCTTCAGATCTCAAAGGTAATAATGACCTGCTGGTGCTTACCCAGCCCGACATTATCAGAGCAATCCATACGGAATATTTAGAAGCCGGCGCTGATATTATCGAAACTAACACATTTGGTGCAAATGCAACGACTTTACATGATTATGGTATGCAAGAACTCAACTATGAGTTCAATGTTGCTGGAGCCAAGGTTGCACGTGAAGCTTGTGATGCTATTGCAACACCGGAAAAGCCGCGCTTTGTCGCTGGTGTTCTTGGGCCAACAAGCCAAACTTGCTCTATTTCACCTGATGTCAACGACCCAGCTGCTCGTAAAGTCACTTTTGATCAACTTGTGACGGATTATTCGGAAGCAACTCGCGGTTTAATTGACGGTGGTTCGGACACTATCCTTATTGAAACCATCTTTGACACACTCAATGCAAAGGCTGCTATCTTCGCCGTAAAATCGGTATTTGAAGAACGGGACATTGAACTGCCAATCATGATTTCGGGCACTATCACCGATGCCTCCGGCCGAACACTGACAGGACAAGTAACCGAAGCATTTTACAATTCATTAGCTCATGCAAATCCAATTTCCATTGGGCTGAACTGTGCGTTAGGCGCCGAAGAGCTGCGTCAATATGTTGAAGAACTCTCACGCGTCGCAAACTGTTATGTTAGTGCCCATCCAAATGCAGGTTTACCTAATCCATTGGCTCCAACAGGTTATGACGATACACCAGAAAATATGGCTGGCCATATCAAGGAGTGGGCGGAAAGTGGCTTTCTAAATATTATTGGTGGTTGCTGCGGCACTTCACCTGCTTTCATTAACGCCATTGCTGAAACTGTTAAAAGCTTTCCACCTCGTAATATTCCAAATATTCCTGTTGCATGTCGATTATCAGGCTTGGAGCCCTTCCAGATAGGAGAAGATTCACTATTTGTTAATGTTGGCGAGCGTGCAAACGTAACTGGTTCTGCTATGTTCAAACGACTCATTCTCGAAGGCCAGTTTGATCAAGCATTAGAGGTTTGTCGAGAACAGGTAGAAAACGGCGCTCAGATTATTGACATTAATATGGACGAAGCAATGCTTGATGGTAAAGCATCCATGATCCATTACCTTAACCTTATTGCCTCTGAGCCAGATATCTCAAAAGTGCCAGTCATGGTCGACTCTTCTAAATGGGAAATTATCGAAGCGGGATTAAAATGCATTCAAGGCAAAGGAATTGTCAACTCGATATCAATGAAAGAAGGGAAAGCGCAATTCATCGAACACGCCAAGCTCATTAAAAAATATGGCGCCGCAACCGTCGTAATGGCCTTTGATGAAAAAGGTCAAGCCGATACATTTGAGCGAAAAACTGAGATCTGCAGAAAATCTTACGATATCTTAGTTAACGAAGTTGGATTTCCACCCGAAGATATCATCTTCGATCCAAACATCTTTGCTGTAGCGACAGGTATCGAAGAACATAACAATTACGCCGTCGATTTTATTCAAGCGACGCGCTGGATTAAACAAAACCTACCTTATGCAAAAGTATCAGGTGGTGTTTCAAATGTTTCATTCTCTTTTCGCGGCAACAACCCTGTCCGTGAAGCCATCCATGCCGTGTTCCTATATCACTGTGTTAAAGAAGGCATGGATATGGGGATCGTTAACGCTAGCCAGTTAGCGATATATGACGATTTACCTGAAGAACTATGTGAACGCGTTGAAGATGTCATACTAAATCGCCGTGATGATAGTACTGATCGCCTATTGGAAATCGCCGACAAGTATAGAGGTGACGGCGTTCAAGCCAAGAAAGAAGATCTTGAGTGGCGCTCATGGCCAGTTGGCAAACGTATAGAACACGCCATGGTAAAAGGCATTGATACTTTTGTCGTAGAAGATACTGAAGAAGCTCGCCAATCATTCGATAGACCCATTCAAGTGATTGAAGGACCATTGATGGATGGCATGAACACAGTTGGCGACCTATTCGGTGCAGGAAAAATGTTCCTGCCTCAAGTCGTAAAATCTGCCCGTGTTATGAAAAAAGCGGTTGCGCATTTAATCCCTTTCATTGAGGAAGAAAAAGCAGAGGGCGCATCAAAAAGTAATGGTAAAATCCTCATGGCCACTGTTAAAGGTGATGTACATGATATTGGTAAAAACATTGTCGGCGTGGTACTGCAATGTAATAACTTCGAGGTTTTCGATATCGGTGTTATGGTTCCTACTGCGACCATTCTTGAAGAAGCGAAGAAACATAATGTTGACGTCATTGGCTTGTCAGGATTGATCACACCCTCTCTTGAAGAGATGGCTCATATCGCTAAAGAGATGAAACGTCTCGATATGAATCTTCCTGTCATGATTGGCGGCGCAACAACCTCAAAAGCACATACCGCTGTTAAAATCGCACCGGAATATGATAACCCTATTGTTTGGGTGAAGGATGCATCACGTGCAGTTGGTGTTGCGCAAAGTTTAATTTCGCCTGAGCTGCGTGAAAATTTTGTCGCTGACCTTAACGTCGATTATGACAGTGTGCGTGAGCGTTTTGCCAGCCGTCAAAAAGAAACAAAGTGGCTGAGCATTGAAGCTGCTCGCGCCAACAAAACACAAATCGATTGGGAAAATTATAACCCAACCACTCCCAAATTTATTGGTACAAAAGTATTTAGTGATTATCCGTTAACCGAGCTGGTTGAGTACATCGACTGGACACCCTTCTTCCATAGCTGGGAATTAAAAGGTTCCTATCCCAAAATATTTGATGATGCCGAAAAAGGTGAAGAAGCAAGAAAACTTTTTGCTGATGCCCAGGATATGCTGAAGCAAATTATTCATGAGAAATGGTTAAGTGCAAAAGCCATTATTGGCCTCTATCCAGCAAACAGTGTTGGAGATGATATCGAAGTTTTTGCCGATGAATCTCGCGAAAAGGTCATCACTAAATTTCATAACTTGCGTCAACAACAGGAAAAACCAAAAGGAAAACCAAATCGTTGCTTGAGTGATTTTATCGCACCGAAAGAATCCAGTGCTAATGATTATATTGGCGCATTTGCAGTTACTGCAGGAATAGGCATTGACGAACGTGTTGCTGAATTCGAAAAAAATCATGACGATTACCGATCAATCATGTTGAAAGCACTTGCTGACCGACTCGCAGAAGCTTTCGCTGAACTCATGCATTATCGAGTTCGTACTGAATTTTGGGGCTACGCAGCTGACGAGTCACTCAGCAAAGACCAAATAATTAAAGAAGAGTACAAAGGCATTCGCCCAGCGGCAGGTTATCCTGCTTGCCCAGACCACACTGAGAAAGATTTAATTTGGGAATTGATGGACGTCAAAGCAAATACCGGAATCTGGTTAACAGAATCAAAAGCAATGGTTCCAACAGCTGCCGTTAGCGGTATTTATTATGGACATCCACAAGCCAGTTATTTTGCGGTTGGTAAAATTAATAAAGATCAGGTTGAAGATTACACCAAACGCAAAAATATGAGCCCAGAAGACGCGAAATATTGGCTTGCACCAAATTTGGGGTATTAGGCCAGCCAGAATAGTCTAAGCACTTATATTCCGACTATATTAGTAAGAAGTTTTTTCTTACAGCATTTTTTCCGGTATATTACGCGCCTGAACTATTTATCCCACATAAAAAGGAAATAAGCATGAATGTTGATCAACATTTAAAAGTAGCAACATGGCACATCGAACAAGCACGTTTACACGCAACCAAAGAACACGCTTGTGGCTGCCCAATTACTCCTGAATACAAAAAGATCATTGACGAAGTAGAAAGCGGCAAGATCATGGAAGAGCTAGTTTGTAGCACTGGAAAATAAATTCCAGATAAATACTGCTTTTTCAGAATAAAAAAAACCGCCCCAAGGGGCGGTTTTTTCATACATCAAGAAAAAAGACGCCTAGAGTAATCACTTCATTCCAGTGTCTGCGTTGTCGATAAATTGAGCGCTGTTTGTTGCTTATCGGTTAACTCATACACAAACTCCACTCGACGGTTTGAGCTCCACGCGGCTTCGTCTTTACCTAACACTTTGGGTTGACTTTCACCATAACTCATAATCCTCATTTGGCGAGGACTTACACCCTGCTCAAATAATAAGTTCATCACCGAATTTGCACGTTTCTGCCCCAAAATTTTATTATATTCATCAGATCCTCTTTCATCTGCGTGCCCTTCCAACACTAAAACCTGATCAGGATTTTGCGTCAGATATGTTGCATGGCTATCAATTAAACTAAGTTCACTTGATTTAATTTCTGAAGAATCATAGTAAAAATAAACTGCAATTGATTCGAGCGGCGGCAAACTTACTTGTTCTTGCTGGATATCAGTAATAGCTTGAACAACTGCTGGTTCAGTTTGTTCAACAACTGCTGGTGCAGCTTGCTCAACAACCGCTACTTTTTCTTCTTCAATTGGAGCTTGGATCTTGGTCGCACACCCTACTACCCAAACAAGTGTAGAAGTTATAAATAGCGCTCCTAATTGTTGTCTAATCATAATTTTTCGCTTCTCCGTTTATCAAATAGCTCAATTATTGCGCTATGAGCTTTATGGCAAAATGCTTCTCCATTTTCTGACACGCTAGAACTCAAACCATTCAATAGATTTATATAAAATATTAACTGAAATTCTCTATGTACTAGCTCATAATAAATAAGAGTAATCAGTGCTCGTGAAATATTTGTAAATTTTTTCTAAAGTAGCACCTTAATTTCAAAAAAGAATGTGAAAGTGTGTGTCATACTAAGTGTTTGATAGACGCTTCTGAAGTAAGCTATAAAGTATTTTATGCTGGGCTAATTTTATTTTTTACCGTCGGCACAATAATCACACAACACAATATGAATTCTTGGGTACCTATAAATTCAGTGATAAAAAAAGCGATATACCTAACGAAAGCTCTTGGCCTTATTCTCTTGATTAGCTTCAGCCAAGCAAGTTATTCCGCCCTAAGCCACGACCAAGCTTTAATATGGAAATCTTTGCATAGCGATAATTTCAATATTCATTTTCACAATAATGAATATGAAATAGCCCAAAAAACGCTAAATATATCTGAACATACACTCTTGAGATTACAAAATGTATTTAAATGGATTCCTGATCATCCCATAGATATCATCGTGAGCGATGAAAAAGATATCGCACCGCCAGAAATATTATACATTCCCCCAAAACTACAATTCACTATACATCTTACTGCTCCTGAGCAATTTTCAGACTTTGACAATTGGCTACAACAGACCATTACGCAGAAGCTAACGCAACTTATCCACTTGGATAAGAGATCTGAACTGCCTTTAACGCTGAAGAATAGCTTTGGCCGCCACCCATTGTTGTTTCCCAATTTTTATCAACCGAATTGGCTTAAAGCAGGCCTAACCATCTATCTTGAGACAGATAAAATCAATGGAACAGGTGAAGGTCAAAGCAGTTTTTTTGAAATGATGATGCGCATGGAAGTTGCCAAAGGCCTTAAAACCCTTGAACAAATTAACATCAGAATTTCAACTTGGCCAGCTGATCAGACCCACAAGCTATATGGTTATTTTTTCTATCAGTTCTTAGAAACCCAGTATGGAAAGCAAGCTGTCCACAAGTTCATTGATCAATACAGTAGAAATATAATTCCCTTTAGAGTTGATCACAGCACAAATCTTTCCTTCAACAAGACAATGCAAGAACTATGGGACGAATATGTTCAATATCTTCAAGATATTTTTGACATTCAGACCAACGACATTCTTCAAGCAAAAATCACCGCTGGCTCACGAATCACAGACAATGGTTACTATAAAATTTTTGCTAAACCAATAGATGATGTGAATTTATTAATTGCACAATATGATGGAGTAAACCGTCCCGAAATATTTTTAAAAAACTCTAATACAGGCTCTTCTCTATTCATATCCAATATTGAAGCCGATGCTCAAGTTGATGCGGATTCAGATGCGGGTGTCATAATTTCGCAAGTGGAAGCACATCGAAATACAAACCACTTCAAAGACCTTTATCATATCGATATACACACAAAAGAAATGAAACGTCTTACACGTGGCGATAGATACATTAGGACCACCTGGCATCCGGATGGGGAGCAGATGATAGCTGTCCATACTAAACTGGGCAAACATACTCTGGTTCTACTTAGTCAAGATGGTCGACTAATTGATTTATTATGGGAAGGAAAAGAAGGTGAATATATTGGTGGAATAAACTGGTCTCCCGATGGAATAAAATTAGTCGCTTCAATTAAACGTGATAATACTTCCTGGCAATTAGAAGAATTTGATATCAATAAAAGACGATGGACTAAACTCACATTCACAAGTGATATAGAAGCGCAACCACACTATAGCAAAGATGGAAAATCCATTTTCTTTACAGCCGATTATATGGGTGTCTTTAACATTCGCAGACTTGATTTAGACACTAAAAATATAACAACATTAACCAATGTAATTGGCGGCGCGTTTTCTCCCCAACCAGGCAACAATAACGACCTCTACTATATAGGCTATACAGAAAAGGGTTATGACATTTTTCATTTAGCTCAGATACAAGACCTGAATATTGACACAATCTTAAAAAATATCGTCAAAGAAGATAAAACACAAATCAATGACGCTATAAAATTCGAAACCACTGAATATTCTACACTGAGATATCTAGCGCCAAAATGGTGGAGCCCTACGCTCCAGATAGATACAGAAAGCACCAAACTAGGTTTATTTACAACAGCATCAGATCCACTCAATCGACACAGCTATGATGCGCTACTAAGCTTCGATATTGACTCATCGACAACTTCTGGCGAGTTAAACTATAGATATGACCGATGGTTCCCATTAATACAATTTTATTTATCTAACAACAATCGAAACGATTTCCGCCACGAAGTTTATCAGGGTGAATTATTAGCCCCTTTAATTTCGGTTACTGGAAAATGGTTTCTCGGTTTTTCCTATGCGTCAGATAAAATCTTTGAAAAAGACCCGCTTGATCAATCAAAAAAAGTTACTAGACATAATCCATCGGCAGGCTTCGGGCTCATATACGATTCTAGAAAACGCAATTTAATTTCTAATAGCCTCAGTACTGGAAGACTCCTCACTCTAGTTGCAGAAACAAGCAATATATCCAATAGCGACTACGATGGGCATGCGTTAATTGGTAAATGGCAAGAATATATAACGATAAAGCCTGAACACGTTATTGGCTTTCGAATGATTGGAGGCTTCGGGCTCGAAGAGCCACGAAATTTTCAACTAGGGGGCTACACCCGCGGTGAATTTATATCGAATAATTTATTTTCTGATGTTCCACCTAAATCTACGCTGTATAACAATCGAAGCTATTCTTTTCGTGGCTATAAACAAAATAAGGCAGCACTATCTGGCAGACGAATGGTTGTTTACAACCTGGAGTGGAGATTTCCCATAAAAAGAATTGGTCAAACATTAGAAAAGGCACCAATTTTTGGTATCGACCAAGTGGCTGGGACGGTATTTACTGCAATTGGTAGTGTATGGGATCAAGGACTCTGGCCGCAGCAATATAAACATAGCATAGGTGGCGAACTTCGTTTTTTCACTGAACTATTCTATTTTTTACCAACTCAAATTCGTACGGGTTATGCATATGGCTTTGATAAGGAAGGGGAAGATCAAGTTTACATCTCATTTAATAGCAGCTTTTAATTTTCCAGATTAGCAAGCTTACTTTTCAAAAAAAATTCGTTTTTTTCTAAAAATTAACAGTAAGGCTACTAATATAAACATTGGATGAATAGCACCGACTGATCTTGTATCATCTGTCACCTCTTCACCTTTCAATCGCGAATTATCATTATCTTTCACGACTATTGAAGCTTTATTGATCGCCCCCAATTTTGCCCCCCCATCATTTGTCACTATCTCGAGAGCTACAATAAACCTTCGATCATCTTCATTAATATCATTATCGAAAATATTGACATTCAGTATTCTCATTTCTTCTCTATGAGCAAACTCCAACAAAGAAACCGTTTCAATATATTTAGATGGATCCTTTACATCATTGCTGCTCACCTTAATTTTTACTGCCACACTCCCATCCTTACCAACGCTACGGACAACCGGTATGCTTACGGATCCATCATTCTCATCGACAGAATACACCCGTTCCTCGAATGAAAACTCACCCGTTCGACGCGGGGAGTCGTCATCAGTAATTTCAACTACTGCTTTATCTCCACCAACATCTACTTTGGCAGTTCTTGGGTCTAAATTAACCAGAGAGACATAAAAGATTTCATTTGCCTCATATAAAACATCATTTACCAATGATATTTCCATATCGACAATAGTTTGTAAAGGTTCGAATTTTACGTTAATTAACTTACCGCTATCATGAAAATAATCTGATGAAAACTTTGCTTCCCCTTCAATAATGAGAACATCTAATTCCACCTCTTTATCAATAGCATCAGCTCTAACAACAGTTAACTTAACAACCCCCTCACTCTCATTAACTGAATATGTTCTAGCACTAAAACTTACGCGCGAAACATATTCATCATCAACGATATTAATTTTTGCATTAGATTGTTCACCAATAACTGCGCCATTATTTGCATGTAGAAGTTCAATATAAATATCTTTATTACCTTCCAATACCGAATCATCAATTAGAATTATTTCAAATCTCTTGTCTTCATTATCACCATCTTCCCATGAAATTGTACTTTCATAAAAAGCAATATAATCACCTATCCCATCAGAGTCAGCTATTGCAGTTCCTTTTCCAGTATCCCTGAGTAAAACAGAAATTTTTCCATCATTGCCTCCTACTCGCTGCAATGTAACAACTGCTTTTTGTTCTTTCTCTGCTGATTCATACAATTCAGTAGAAAAGGAAATAATGCCTGGACTAGCTTTTATACTTCCGTGTTCAAAAGCGCCGATATCACATTGATCATCACGATTATGGTATCGTTGATCTGTTGTTATTGCAGGAAAGCACATGCCTTTATTTATAGCAGGACTATCCTCTAAAAGCGCATGAGTTTGTGTTTTCCCATCATTTAATGCAATTTCGGTGATTGATGGATTTGTATTTATCTGGTCATCCAAAGTTACATTAAGCATGCAGCTATTTTCTGAATCAATATTATTTCCCAACGAAACAATTTCACCTGAGCAGTTCGATCCTGAATCCGAATTAGCTAGTATTGAGTTTTGAATTTCAAGAGATGCAGATTCATTTGAAATATTTCCACCGGTATTTTCGCTAGAACTATTATCAGCAATAGTCATAAATTGAAGTTTTACTTTACCACCAACTAAATATATTCCTCCGCCATCACTCGCAGAATCATTTCCACTAATTGTTGCGTTCAAAAGCTCACTCTTTGAATTATCCAGATATAGACCAGCACCGTTATTTGCTTGATTATTGAAAATCTCGCTATTTTGCACGTCAAATCGTGCAAATTCGACTTCATCAAATTGACCACTAACAAACAAGCCCCCACCATCTTCATGAGCAGAATTTTTCGAGATAATTGAGTTCTCAATGATTAGATAATTCTTAGAACTTCCCTCGGTAAAAAAAACGCCACCGCCAGAAGAGGATATGGATTCGTTATTTGTCAGATAAGATAGATTAGTGATTCTAAGTGAGGTTGCTTCCGCAAAAATAGCACCGCCATGATATGTCGCTGAGTTCTCATTAAACGCTGTATTATCAATAATTAAATTACTGTTCTGTGCGTAAATAGCACCACCCATACCATCTTTTGAGGTTTCTGAAGTGACTAGGTTATTTATTAAGAAAGAGCTCTTTATTACAGCTAAAGATACGTTATTTAAATAAATTGCTGCGCCGCCAATGTCACCGCTCCAGCTATTGTTTTCAATTTGTACATTCTCAATATGCAAATTCCCGCCATCACTTTGAAGAGCGGCATCATTGTTCGTCAAGACGCTGTCTTTAAGCTCCAGCAAACCACCTTTATTATAAACCGCTCGACTATTCTTCCCACCTTCAATAATTTTTACATTCAACAGTTTTAGTTTGCCTTGGTTTTGTATTATCGAACCAATGGATTCAGGCTTACCACTTCTCATTGTCACGTTTTTAATTTCAACAGAAGGGTCTCTATCGGGAGAGATTTTAGATTTATAAATAATAAAAATACTGCGGTTCCCTCCTCCAGAAATGGTTGTGCTGCCTTTTTCAGAAATACCGCCATCAATAATTAAATTATCTTTAATACCTAGATCAGCATCAACGCTGAGTTCATAATTAAAAACCTCACCTTCCTTATTCAAGATGATTGTATCTAATCCAGAATGAGCATTAGCCTCCATAATGGCGGCACGAAGCGTACATTTTTGGAAAGAAGTCGTACAATTCCCATCTCCAGGTATAACATCAACCGCATCTATTGTTGAATTAACCTCAAATGTCACGCCCCAAGAAGAATAGCTATAAAACAAAAAAATCAATAGGAATAAGCCAGATAGCGCTTTTGGATGAAGGAATGGCATTAAAGTAATCCGTATGTGATTATTATGTGGCTGAAGCGTTTTGTCGGAGAAAACTGCTGGGATATTTGAATAATTCACCTCAATCTCCCCAATCTATGCGTCATAATAAGAAACAATTTCTATAAATACTAGTCGAATGAACTTAACCCGGATAATTCATGAATCTCACGTTTTCTCGCTTGCCCTTTGGGTATAACTCGCACAACATGAAATATCCGGATTAACAATCCTAACCACATAATATTAATCGATAATGATGACCGAACATTTCTTCACCGCAATTATTTTGATTCTTGCAATATTAGCAAGTTACTACACTTATCATTGTTTTCGAAACAAACGATATATTAAAGCACTCACATTGTCAGCCCCTTCCATATTACTGATTTTGTTAAGCATTCTCGCCCTAATGATCACCATTGAACAGTCGACTTATCAAAGACTTACAAAGGAACACGTTGTGGCTAGTGTTGAATTTACACAAATAGGTGACAAACAATTTGAAACGTTACTAACTCAATCACATTACTCTCCTGTAAAAATCACTGTTCTTGGTGATCATTGGCAGATCGATGCTCGCATAATCAAATGGAAGGGGTTGGCTGCAAAAATGGGATTACAACCCTTATATAAATTGGAAAGGATTTCAGGTAGATATGAGAATATCGAAACGGAAAAAACTGCCAATAAGTCTGTTTTTAGCGTTAAAAACAATAATTTATCTATATGGGACTTGTTGGTGGAATATAGGGAGTATTTACCTTGGTTTGACGCGTATTATGGAAACGCGACATATTTTCCAATGAAACACGAAGCAAAATTTATTATTACATTAACTTCGAATGGACTTATTGCCAGACCAAGAAACTTAGAAGCTAGCCAGTCATTAGCTCAATGGCTAGCTTCTTCATGAAATAGTCAGAAATAACAATTACTTAGTCAGCGTTGACAAGCATTTCCTGAACTTCTTCAGGTAGTGAAATATTTAGCTCTAAAATCTCACAATCACCATCTCTTTCCAAATTAACTTTAATATCTCCGAGATCGACTTTCACATACTTGCTAACAACGTCCAAAAGCTCTTGCTTCAATGCTGGCAGGTAATCGGGCTCGTGCCTACCGGCATGCTCACGCGCAAGAATAATCTGCAATCTCTCTTTGGCGACTGAAGCCGTTGGCTTTTTTTTACGTCTCAAATAATTAAGCAATGACATAATCTTAAGTTCCAAATATTCGTTTTAGTAAGCCTGTTTTCTCAACATTTAAAAATCGCATGGGAGTATCTTCTCCCATAAAGCGGCTAACGACATCAGAATACGCTTGCCCGCTTAAACTATTTTTATCATGAATAACAGGAACACCTGCATTTGATGCACTCAGAACAGACTCAGATTCAGGAATTACCCCAAGTAGCGGAATGCTTAATAGCTCTTTTACATCATCGACAGATAACATCTCTCCCATTTCCACTCGCTTAGGCATGTAGCGAGTGATAACAAGATGCTCCTTTATCGGCTCAGCACCGTCAATCGCACGTTTTGACTTGGCGGCAAGTATGCCTAGAATTCTATCAGAGTCACGCACCGATGAAACTTCCGGATTTGTAACAACAATTGCTTCGTCTGCAAAATAAAGCGCCATCAGGGCACCTTTTTCTATACCTGCCGGTGAATCACAAACAATATAGTCGAAATCCTCTTTTAACTCATTCAAGATTCGCTCAACACCTTCTTGAGTTAATGCCTCTTTATCTCGTGTTTGTGATGCTGGCAAAATATATAAATTATCACAACGCTTATCTTTGATAAGCGCCTGCTTGAGTGTTGATTCATTATTTAGCACATTGACAAAGTCATAGACGACTCGGCGTTCACAACCCATAATCAAATCAAGATTACGCAAACCAACATCAAAATCAATTACAACCGTTTTATTTCCACGCAACGCCAAACCTGTAGCAAAACTGGCACTACTCGTCGTCTTTCCAACGCCGCCCTTACCAGAGGTAACAACAATCACTCTAGCCAAGATTGTCTCCTTCTAATTACCTGTTAAACCTAGAAAGATCAGTTGGACACGAGATTAGAGTACAAGCAATCGTTTTGATGGGCATAATGAAAAATATTGCAATCAACTGGTTGGTGATTCAATGTTTTTCATATAGCCAAGCGAATCAAGTGATTGTGCCATAACTCGTGGATCAACTGATTTTTTTAAGTTATATATTATTTAAGTGGGGAAATCATTAACTGCTCCCCCTCCAAGAAAATTTGTACCGTTTTTGACCGTATTTCAACAGGAACCGTTTCTTCAAAAACTCTGAAGTTACCTGCAATTGAAACTAACTCCGCTTCCATATTTTGACAAAAGATCCTGGTGTTCTCATCACCTCGGACGCCAGCCAATGCACGACCCCGCATAGGTGCATAGACATGAATACTTCCATCAGCAATGATTTCTGCACCTGGATTCACAGGTGCTAACACGATTAGATCCCCTCCCATGGCGTAAATTTGCTGGCCAGATCGAACGGGAGATTTAATAATTTTTGTGGGCGACGTACTTCCAACTATTGCAGGATCAGATTCTGAGTCGTCTTTTGTTTGTTTTTGGTTCACCGGTGTATCTGAAGTAGCAATATCCTGCAACACACCACCTTTCAGTATTGCTAATCCAGCACTTATCGCTAATGCATTCTGTTGATTGGAGCCATTTCGTACTCCAACGGGTATTAATGCATTTTTACTGAGTAACCTCATTAATTCCCTAAAATCTAGCTCCTCTTCAGAAGAGGAAATTTTTTCAAGATCAATAACAACTGAGGCGTTTTCAAAAAATTTCAGGGCCGTATTTAACCGTTCACTCAATTCTTCTTCAATTCTTGCGATAGATGTTGATCGAATTTGCAGTATAGGTAACGTAAATACTGACCCTTTTAATTCAACTGCATTGGACTGCTGATTTGCCGATGATTCAACAACTTCAGTTTGCAAGCGCATTTCTCCAATAATAGATCTAAAACCAATAACCGAAAACAATTATTGAGCACAAAACACTCACATCGAACAACATCCACTCTATTCGAAGAGTGATGTTATTAATTACAGTTTTGCATATAATTTATTTAAACTGTTTAGTACTTAATTCAACAAATTATAATCAGTCTTTCGCTTAAAGTGTAATCTTTTTGCTGATCAATGTTTATGCTTTTTACGTTTTAACAAGCCTGCGTCATAGGATAAACGTTGTTCTTTGCTTAATATGTCACGCATTTCTACAATATGATCATATCGATTACGCATAATGGATTTTTTCACTTCCATTATTTCATCAATTTTCATATTCATAACCTTTTTATCAACGGGCGTGTTTGTCGCAATAACTGACAATTCGGCTTTTAACATCTTTACTTTTGCTTTTTGCACTGCTTCAAACTGCCCTACTTTAAGATGCATCGCATCAACATCAAGCTTTTGCTTATCAGTAAGAGTTTTAGCCCAATGATCAGTGAATAGATGAACAGCCCCCTTTTTATGACCGTGGGACGGACGATGACCTTTCATTTTATGGTCGCCATGCCCACCCATGTGCTGACCAGATTCTTGTCCATGATGCCCTTTACCATGGTGACCAGATTCGCCAGCAAAAAGACTAGTGGAAGTGACAGCAAATATCGCAATAATTATACATTTTGTAAGATTCATTTAGCTTTCCTTTTCATTTCTAAAATACAGTTAACCGTCAATAATAGTTTAGCTCAATTTGAAAAAAGTATTACTAACCACCAACTATTTCCATAAACTTAATCATGACTACGTCAGTATCTTGATCAATGCTAATCACATCATCCAATGACTGCAAATCTTTGCCATTGGCGTTAACAATAAAGTGCTTTTTTTCAAACGCATCTATTGCAACTTTGAATTGTGTCTGCCAGTCAATTGCTCGATGCTCTCGTAATCGGAAGCCGCGCAAGGTTATTTCTGAATCTTCGGGCTGCACAAGACTAAAAAAACAAATAGGCCGTTGAAGATTAAATTTACAAATCTCATTTTCGATACGTCGTTTTATGATCTCTTTTACTGTCAACTCATCTTGATCATTGATAATACGAATTGTGTGAAAGCGATTTCCCCGTGCATCTTCGTCATGAATTTTAAGCATTTCTTTCATTAAGTAAGCTTTTAATTTATAAAGGATAAAGTAATTTTAAAATGCAAACTTAGCGCCAGTAAAACAGCGATTAAACAATCACAACACTAGAGACAAAACCTCATCATTGCCCTGTAATAAAAACAACTGCTCCTGGAGTGTGTTAAGGTGCTCTTCCCAATAACGCGGAGTATCAAACCAAGGAAAGTTTTGTGGAAATGCAGGATCATCCCAGCGATTGGCAAGCCATGCAGAATAATTCATTATTCGCAGTGTTCTAAGGGATTCTATCAATACGAGTTCAGACGCATCAAAGTCAAAAAACTCATTATAACCAGAGATGATTGACGCTAGCTGTGCTTCTTTCTCATGCTTATCACCGGACAGTAACATCCAAATATCTTGAATGGCAGGTCCACTACAACAATCATCAAGATCGACAATCCAAAAAACACTTTTATTGGCTAATACATTACCCATATGGAAGTCGCCATGAATACGACGATAAGTCGGTGTCATAAATCCATCAAGCTGGCCATCGATAAAAGCCAGTAATGACTCAGTAATTGTCGAATAACTCTCTTGTAAGTAACTTGGTAAAAAACCACTATTCAACACACTCTTTTTTGCATTGTGGCCAAAACGCTGGCTCGTCAATTTATGCCGATGTTGAAATCGTTGTGTACTACCCACAGAATGCAAACGACCTAATAAACGCCCTAGAAGTTTTAATTCACTAAGCTGATCTACCTCGGGTGCGTGGCCCGATTTTCGCTCATAAACTGCAAGACGAAATCCCTCATATTCATGTAGTGTTTTCTGATTAATTTCCAGTGGCAGAGCGACCGGAATATCATAGTCTGCTAATTGATAGCAGAATTCATGCTCTTCAAGTATGGCTTCGTTGCTCCAGCGATTTGGACGATAAAACTTAACAACAACCGGAGGTCCATCTTCTATACCTATTTGGTAAACTCGATTTTCATAACTATTTAGCGCCAAAAATTGGCCATTAATTTCAAACCCAAGAGATTCAAGTGCTGTGAGAACAACATCAGGCGTTAGATTATTATAGGGCAGATGCTCATCGCTATACTTATCCTCCATGAAAAGACTTATCTTCGAATTTCGAAACCACTTTGTAATTCATCGCTACACTCATCTATTGTAATTGCATCAACACGCGCATATTCTGGCCCTTTCCATAACCAGCTTTCTAATTCGGCAATATTAACATCGTCACCAAACGCACAGACTTCCACATCACCATTATCTAAATTCTTTACCCAACCGATAACATTTAGCGAAATGGCTTTCTCTTTGGTGCTCTGCCGAAACCAGACACCTTGTACTTTCCCTTTAACAATATAACGCTTATTCACATTCAAACTCATTATTGACTACGAATCCGAGCGAAACAATTATCATCCTAGAAAAAGCAGTTGATCCATGAATATTCCCAAAGGGCACTTCCACGTCCAACTGCTTTTTCTAGGATCATTGTTCCTTTTTTAACTTTTTTAACACTTCTTCAAGTAACGTCAAAGTAATAATCCCCACTTTACGATACACGATTTCTCCTGAAGGCGAAACGATGAACGTTTTTGGTAATCCTTCTATTGGCCCTAATTGACTTAATGCTCCCACTTCCTCTAACAATACCGGATAGGAAATATTGTATTTTTCAATAAACGCTTGCACACGACTTTCAGGCGCATCTTCAAAATTAACACCTAACACTAAAACATTATTCTCTTTTCGCTTTTTATGAAGCTCATTTAACTCAGGGATTTCTTTTAAGCAGGGAGAGCACCAGGTCGCCCAATAATTAATGACCACCCATTTACCTCGAAAGTCAGAGAGTAAATATTCTTTACCCTTTATATCTGCTAGGCTTAATTGTGCAGGCTTGGCTTCTGCCACTGAAGATAGAGCAAACAAAAGGGTAAAGAGTAAAACGAACAAATTCACACCAACTCCTCGATAGAACAGTAAACAAGCACACATTATGCATTAATACCCATTTTGTTATAATCCACTGCGTTCTTCACTTCAACCAGGGAATACTATGTCACTCATCAATAAAGAAGACTTCATCTCCAGTATTGCAGATGGATTTCAATACATCTCATATTACCACCCTGTTGACTTTATTCAGTCCCTCGCTAGTGCTTATGAGAAAGAAACATCTACCGCTGCAAAAGATGCCATTGGTCAAATATTAGTTAACTCACGAATGTGCGCCGAAGGTAAGCGCCCTATTTGTCAGGATACAGGAATCTCTGTTGTCTTTTTAGACATTGGAATGAATGTGAGCTGGGAAAGCGATACAAGCCTTGAAAACATGGTTAATGAGGGTGTGCGACGAGCATACAACAATCAAGATAATCCATTAAGAGCATCGATCGTTGCAGACCCTGCTGGCAAACGAATAAATACTAAAGATAATACACCAGCTGTGATTCATACGCGAATCGTCCCAGGCAATACAGTATCTGTTGGATTGGCAGCCAAAGGTGGCGGCTCTGAAAACAAATCAAAGTTTGTCATTCTCAATCCCTCCGATAGTATCGCTGATTGGGTTGAAAAAACGGTTCCGACCATGGGAGCAGGTTGGTGCCCACCGGGAATACTCGGTATAGGCGTAGGCGGCACAGCAGAAAAAGCGATGCTATTAGCAAAAGAATCCTTAATGGCCCCAATTGATATGCATGAGCTACTTCAGCGAGGACCAAACAATTCAATAGAAGAGATGCGCATCGATATTTACGATCGCATCAATGCACTAGGTATTGGTGCACAAGGGCTTGGCGGTTTAACAACCGTATTAGATGTGAAAATTTTAGATTATCCAACTCACGCTGCCTCAAAACCCGTCGGAATGATCCCGAACTGTGCGGCAACACGACATATTCATTTCACACTGGATGGTACCGGCCCCGCGATTTTAACTCCACCCAAAGTGGAAGACTGGCCGGCAGTTACCTGGACACCAGACACAAATACAAAACGATTAAACCTTGATACAGTGACAGCAGAAGATGTTAAGAAATTAAAACCAGGCGATACGGTATTAATATCAGGTAAACTGTTGACCGGTCGCGATGCAGCACACAAAAAACTGGTAGACCTCATAAACATGGGGGAACCACTCCCTGAAGGACTTGATTTCACCAACCGTTTTATTTACTACGTCGGCCCTGTAGACGCAGTACGTGACGAAGTCATTGGCCCTGCAGGCCCAACCACCGCAACACGTATGGATAAGTTCACCGACACGTTGCTGGAAAAAACTGGATTAATCGGCATGATTGGAAAAGCCGAACGTGGCCCCGCTGCCATTCAATCCATAAAAAAGCACAAAGCCGTTTATTTAATCGCAACGGGTGGTGCAGCGTATCTAATTTCCAAGTCGATACGCAAATCCAAAATTATTGCATTTGAAGAATTAGGAATGGAAGCCATTCAAGAGTTTGTTGTGGAAGACATGCCAGTTGCAGTGGCGGTCGATCATACCGGTAATTCTGTACATAACACTGGCCCTGCTGAGTGGCGCGTAAAAATTCAGGATATGAGAAAGTAATTTTTTTGAATGTTACGCCTGCTATTCGCTTTGGTTCTCTCACTCAGTATTTCCACAGCTTATGCTGAAAAAAATATCACGGCGCATTTAAGCAAACAACCGACTGTTGCTGACATTGAATTCCGGGGGTTGGATCGCACCAAACCGTTTGTCATACATCGCGAGCTACTCTTTAAAGTTAATGACGCTCTAAGCACTAAAAATTTACTCGCTAGCATTCAAAATCTTAAAAATCTGGAGATATTTTCCAGTGTAATTCCTCTACTAGAATTACAAGACAACAATCGCGTTAAAGTTATCATTCAGTTCAGCGAGAAATGGACCACGATTCCCTACCTGAGCTTTTCTAGTGGTGGTGGTACTCGCTACATATACTCAGGTATTTATGACATTAATATGTTTGGGCGCTTTATTGAGCTGGGTGCTCAATATAATAACTGGAACAAGGAGCATGGTGTATTAGGTTGGTATATCGACAGACGTCTATTCAATCGAAGAATCACTTTACAGTTGGTAGCTGGCAAAACTTTACGCCCAAGATACCTGTTAACACGAGATGCAGAAAAAGAAGGCGATTACATCCTTTCCAGAAACGAAGTACGATTTAACCTAATAAAAGAATTCAAACCTTGGATAAGCGCTGGTGTCGGATTTGAATTAGAAAGTGATCAAATAATTAACGCCAATTACGAAACCATTCTTGATCAACCCATTAAAAATCAACTAAACAACACTCGCACCAGTGATAATAAATATACATCACTTTTTTTAAGCTTTGGAAAACTCGACTACGACAATTACTTGATCGCGGGTAAGCGCTCTTCACTAACCGTCAAATACGGTGGCAAATACACAAAATCCGACACTAGCCTGAAAATGTTTCGCTGGGAAAACAAAGCTTATTGGCGTCTACCCTATTTTGGAAATGCAGCCTTAAAATTAACACTCGCACAAACTGATGTCGAAGCTATCCAACATCTATTTTACGTCGGTGGATTTAAGCATGTTCGAGGTTATCTCGACGGCCAACTTAGAAGCAAAGCATACTGGCAGCTAAACAGCGAATACCGGATCCCCAGTTATCGAAGTAACTGGCTAGTCCTTCAACATATTTTCTTTCTCGATGCCGTTCAAGTTGCTGACAAAATATCCCAGCTCAAAGATGAATCATCAATCTACTACAGCGCTGGAATTGGTATCAGAATCATTTCACCCAAGATTTATAGCTTTAATGGGCGGCTGGATGTCGCATTGCTTACAAAAGGGGCGAGTAAGAATTTCATATCATTTGGTACTCAACAATTTTTTTAATTAGCCTGCATATCTGACGTTGCGCGAATTTATCCAGATTCTTATCAATTACGGCAGATACTTTGCTCTATCATTGTATTAAACATTATTGGAGCATAACCATGGAAAGAGAACGTTTTTATGCCATGCTGCAAAAAAAGCAAGAGTTTGACTATGAAAAATATCTCAACACAGAACAGCTCTTAACCGCTCAAAAGCCTTACGATGAATTATGCAATAAAGATGAATTGCAATTTCAAATTGTACACCAGGTAGAAGAACTTTGGCTGAAGCTTATTATCTATACACTACTCGATATAAACGAGTATATGGAACAAGGAAATACAAACCGGGTTATCACACTTTTCAAACGCGTACATATCACACAGCGCATGATGATAGATCAACTTTCTCTTTTAGAAACTATGTCGCCCAAAGATTACCAAAGTATTCGTACCCAGCTAGGCAATGGCAGTGGCCAAGAGTCTCCAGGATTTCGAGCATTAACACTTGCACCTCAATCGCTATGGAAAACTTTCAAGACAGTCTATCTAGATCAAAAAGATCTAACCATCGAAAAAATATACGCAACAGAATATGACCATAGCGATACTTACATGATAGCCGAATGCCTAGCCGAGTTTGATGAGTTATTCCAAAAGTTTTCCTATCACCACATGCAGCTCATCTATCGCAGTATCGGTTTTGATTCAAAATCCTTAAAAGGCAGATCGGTTGAATTACTGAACAACCGAACGCGACGAAAACTTTTTCAGGAAATTTGGGATGTACGCACGCAAATGACCGATGAATGGGGCACTGAATATGGTGTTGTAAGAAAGTCGTTACCTAATGAGTAAGAGCTTCCACACCCCTTCTGGTATCTATTTGTTAAGTCACTCCGTTGGTTGCTTGCCATATAAAGCAAAACAAGCGCTTGATGAAAAATATTTAAAGCCTTGGGAAAACCTGGGAGGCAACGCCTGGGATTCCTGGCTGGAACAAATAGAAGAGTTTAAAACTGCATTGGCTATGCTACTTGGTTCTGCCGCTGAATCGTTTTGCCCGCAAACAAATGTATCTTCTGCACTAACAAAAATACTCAGTTCTTTTACAATCAGTAAAGACAAAAATAGTATTGCCTATAGTGCACATGATTTTCCATCTACCGGCTTTGTAATATCCCAACTAAAAAAAACCGGATATCAACTAAATACATTATCTAAAGATCAACAAATTACGGATCTAGACGAATGGGATCGTCTACTGTCACCACAAACCAAAGCCGTTTTTATCACTCACGTAAGCTCGGATGTCAGTGCAATGGCCCCGGTAAAAAAGATCATAGAAATAGCTAAACAACATCAGATAATAACCATCGTTGATATTGCTCAATCAGCAGGCATTATTCCTATCAGTCTTGATGAATGGGATTCAGATTTTGTTATTGGTTCAAGTGTAAAATGGCTATGTGGTGGACCTGGTGCAGCCTTTCTTTGGGTCAACCCAAATAACCAATCTCAATGGGAGCCACTCGATGTAGGCTGGTTTTCGCATCAAGCTCCATTTGAATTCGACATCAATAATTTTAAATACGCCAAAAGTGCCAATCGTTTCTGGGGGGGCACTCCATCGATCGCGCCCTTTGTTACAGCAACAACCGGCATAAAAGAACTATTAACTTTCGGAATTGATAAATCCCATAAACATAATCGACGACTTACTCAAAAGATTATCGATTACATCACTGACACTGGCCTGGCACTTGAAACACCGCTGACAGCGGAGCAAAGAGGAGGTACAGTTAGCATACGATTCCAAGAAATTGAAAAAATCAAAAAAGTTCTCAATGACAATAGGGTCTTTTATGATGTGCGTAGAAATAATACATTCCGTTTTTCACCTCATATATACAATAGCGAAAATGAAATTACGACTCTCTGTGATCTAATTCAAGCGACAACACGTTAGTAAGAAGCGCGACAAATTGTCGCAGTCGAAACACAGACAATGGCTGGCAACTAAGCTACAATTAGACAGCTTTGAACGAATCACTTGAAAAAATGACAGAAACATCGACTGCAGCACAAACAGAAAAACCGACAACGCTAAATCTTAACCAACTTGTTGTACTAAGAAGTCTTGTTATTCTCGCCCAAATTATCGCTGTGTTTACTGCAACACTTTACTTTCATGTAGAGCTAGCTATATTCTCCATTCTCAGCATTATTAGTCTTTTTGTACTAATTAATCTTTTCACTCACATCAAACTAAAACAAGGCCTGCAAGCAACAGATCGTGTCATATTCTTGCAACTGCTGTTTGATGTAATTGCATTATCCGTATTACTATATCTAACTGGCGGCTCAAGCAATCCGTTTGTCTCGTTTCTGCTTATCCCTCTCGCCATATCCGCGGCAGTATTACCAGCACGTTACTCATGGCTTATGACTGGCTGCGCAGTAACAAGTTATACATTGCTGATGATCTATTTTGTTCCACTTTCTCATCACAATGAACACGACTTCAAATTACACATTATTGGCATGTGGGTGGGATTTTTAATCAGCGCCACACTGATAACCTATTTTGTTACAAAAATGGGAAAAACATTACGAGAGCAAGAGCGTAGTTTAGCCAACGCACGGGAACAGGCTTTAAAAGATGATCGACTTGTCGCGCTGGGCACTCTCGCTGCAGGTGCAGCACACGAGTTTGGAACCCCACTGGGTACAATGGCAATTCTCCTTCATGAGCTACAACTTAATAAAGAAATGCCAGCGAAAATTTCATCACAACTCGACATATTGGAAACGCAGATCGATCGTTGCAAAGAGATTCTCACTAACCTTTCTACCTCCGCAGGACATTTACGTGCAGATACTGGCAGAAAAGTTAAACTGGATGAATATATATCGAAACTTTTAACTGATTGGAAAAACGAAAATACCAATATCCAACTAGACATAAAAAAACAAGGTGAAGCAGAGTTAAATATCGTTGCTGACCAAACATTAACACAAGCAGTCAACAACATATTGAGCAATGCAGTCGATGCTAAAGCCGATACTATTCGAATAAAATATTCATGGGATAAATCATTATTCACACTTGATATTGAAGACAATGGCGAAGGGCTTAACAAAGAAGCAGAAAAACATGCAGGAGAACCATTTTTTACAACCAAGGCGCCAAACAAAGGCATGGGATTAGGTCTCTATCTCGCAAAAGCATCCTTGTCACGTTATGGTGGAGAATTAAAATTGCAGAACAATAACGAAGGTGGCGTTAAAGTCAACCTATCACTGCCACTCGAAAAATTATTATGCTAGAAAATCAAGCGCGATTATTGCTAGTCGATGACGATGAAATCTACTGCCAGGTACTCGCTGCTGCACTTGAGTCACGTGGATATTATGTGGAAGTTGCTCATGATGTTCCTGGCGCAATAATTTTGGCTGAAAAAGAGCCGCCTGAATTTGCGGTGGTTGATCTAAAAATGCCGGGGCCTTCTGGCCTGCAATTGGTAGAAAAATTATCATCACTCGATGAACACACAAAAACTGTTGTACTAACAGGCTATGCAAGCATCGCAACTGCTGTGCAAGCCATCAAACTTGGCGCAGTGCAATACATCACAAAACCCGCTAATGCCGATGAAATAATACAGGCCTTTGGCAATACTGCTAACTCACAGGAAACAATAAGCGATACACGCCCCTCGCCCAATCGCCTTGAGTGGGAATATCTGCAAAAAGTACTCACTGAAAATAATGGAAACATCTCAGAAACAGCTCGCGCTTTGGGGATGCATCGACGGACACTTCAACGAAAATTGAACAAGTTTCCGACAAAACGTTAACTTTAGATGTAACTAACGAAATAGGGAAAAGCTATCTCCGGCGCTACTCAAGCGTCAGAGATAGCAATGCTTTTCATAATTTTACAATATCTGAGTAATTATTTTTATTGATTCCCGCAATCCAAATTACCAGGAACTGCAACATCAATCTTTTTGGGTTTGGGCAATATCATGTTATCCATAATTGATATGAAGTCCTGCTTGGATCTATTGTTACCCAAACGTGGATTCAACATTTTTTCTTCGCCAATGGTTGATTCGGTAAATCCATCGTAATCATGTCCAGGATAAACCACCGTATCATCAGGATAAGCAAATAGCTTCTCAATGGAATGATATAGTTTTTCTGAATCACCTTGCTGGAAGTCTGTGCGGCCACATGCGCGAATTAACAATGCGTCACCCGTGAACAAGGCACCGTCAATAACATAAGTCACATCACCATTGGTATGCCCGGGAGTATGAATCGCTTTGATTTCCTGGTTTCCTAATTGGAATACTGCCCCTTCATCAATTTGTAAATCCGCACACTTAGTTCCACCATCTTTATGAACGGCAACTTGACAACCAAACTCGTCTCTCAAACTTCCCGATGCTGTAATATGATCCGCATGCACATGTGTTTCCAGAGAGTACTTAAGCGTCAACCCCAAATCGGTGATGTATTTAACATCACGCTCAAACTTTTCTTTTACAGAGTCGATAATTGCCGCTTCTTTGGTTTTTTCATCCCATATAAGGTATGAATAAGTCCAAGTGTCATGATCGAATAATTGACGAATTTTCATAAAAATCTCCTGCCGTAGCTATACTGTAACAAGCTTGTTTACTGATACTTTTGATTAGTCACATTTACCAGTTGCTTGGCAGAATTGTTTTTTCAATGTCGGATCAGCTTTGTTCCATGGCATGTTGGCAATAGTATTCGCTAACGCACAATTCCCAGTAATACCAGCCATCAATAATCCACCTGAGAGAAATAGAGCCCCCGCTGCATACATAGGATCAAGAAATACAGCTAGTGCGGAGAAAATCATAAACATTGTTCCCATGATAATTTGTACTTGGCGTATCAGCGGCAACGGCGCTTTGCCTCCTTTTTGTACTTCTTTACCTTCTTTCAACCAGCTTGTAATACCACCTTTATAAACGCCAAATTCGTGCTCTGCATTGTAGCCAAGTGTTTTTGCTTGTTCCGACGCTTGTGTAGCACGTGCTCCGCTATGGCACATGAAAATTATTTTCCGATCCTTTAGCTGATTCAAAACACCAGGTGCAACCAACGAAAAGCGTGAAAGCGGTACATTAATAGAATCCTTAACATGTTGTAATTCAAACTCATCGGATTCCCTAACATCGATGATTACTTCAGTCATTTAATTGTCTCCTGGAATATTAGTTATTTACTACATTAGTATTTGCTAATATTGTGCCTTCTTTTTATCAACACTTCCATTAATAGCAACATATAATTTGGCACCATTCTATCTATCTGATATATCGATATTTTTTGTTTCCTCATTGTTTGAATATTGCTTTCCAAGTATCTGTTTACACAGAAACAATCCAAAATAATTACACTTATTGTTGCAACACATGTATCTCCATATTGATACTCTTAAAATCCCCTCCTAGGAAAAACACCTAATATTTTATAGTTTTCAATATATTACTGAGAGGCATGCGTAATGCCGAATGGATATCTAATATATGAAAAATGAGAAGAAAACAGGAAAAAGTGAGATAGATAGGAAGCATAAATCTGCTCCGGGCCAGCTGGCGAGCCTATACTTTAGTGAACGCATTAGGTGCGAAAAAATGAATGATACAGAATCCAACACCATCTTTAACATCTCAAGCAACACAATCAAAATAACAATCCTAACAACTTCATTAAAGTGATATAGACTACTATTTCAATGTTGCAACGAAATCCTGCATTAAAGTTAGCAGTGCACAAATCTCACCATTCATATCAAGCATTGAACCTAGAGCTATTATTTCAAGAGCGAATATCCAGCTTCCTTCCTCAATACTATCCTTGATATCTTGGAAAAATCAATTGGGCGTTAGACACTGCACTAGAATATAGAATATTAATTTAAATATTGCACAAGTCCTAGGATAGGCGAAACTAAGCTTACAAGAAAATTAATGGCAGATTTAATCTGGAATTTACACTCAATAACACCCGGAGAAGTCGTTTCAGGCTATGCAGGTGCAAATGTCGATATTTCAGGCGCAAGTATTCAACATACTCAAGAAGATCCAAAATTTGCATCAAAAGCACTCATAACGATTAAAAAACGGACAATCATTGTGTGCAAAAAATTCTTTTCGCGCCGAATGAGCAAAAATAGAGTATGATACAGGGGTACGAGTAAGCTACAAAACATTTCCACCAAATAGAGTCGTTAATTTATGATTGAAAATTCAGAAGAAACTACAGTATCTGTGAAGAACCAATATAAAGTGGAATCAGTAGTTAAAACTGATACTCCCGAAGGAATGACTGGTGATGACTGGCATTGCTATACTATAGTTTATGGTAAAACAAACATTCAAGGTATGAAGCCGGGCACGTTATTCAGCGTCACCCAGCATGCAGAAGAGTTTGCTGAAAACCTGAATGAGCGTTCAAATAGATACGGTAGCCAGGCACATAGTTCACGAAAGAAAAAATAATTTCACGTTTCATTCATGACAAGAGATAGCTGAAATTCGTCCAATAATCTCTTGCATTTTCGCATAAACGAATCTTTACATTTCTGAACGTGGAAGTCATTTATGATAGGTGATGTTACGAAATTACCTAATAACCTTCTCATGCCAAACCACCTTTAGCCTGTCTTCTACGTTGCGTCACAAAAAATATCCCCACGATAATCAACACAGCCCCAAGACTTTGCAACACGCCAAAGACTTCGTCCAATATAAAATACGCCAACAATAGAGTGATGACAGGGCCTGCTGTAGATAGTATTGATGAAGTTGGAGCCCCTATACGTTTTACTCCCTCGGCCATAAGTATCAATGGCACTACCGTCGAAACAATTGCCATCACGAATATCAACACATAGATTTCCATACTTTGCACAAAAAAGGTAGCACCGTGGGAAAAAAATGCATGACACAAAGTGACCACTGTCGCTGCCATCATTGCAAACGCTGTAAAACGAATTGACCCATACTGTTTAATCTGATGGACACTGCCAACCGTATAAAATGCAAATACAACAGCAGCAGTAAATACTAACAATACTCCTTTCATTACGTTTGCATCAAAGTGTGGCGCATGTTCTATAAAAACTATAGCAACACCCAAGTAGCTAACGAATAAAGCTAAGACAACATTTTTTGTTATCTCTTGCCGTCTAATAAAATAACTAATAATGACGACAAATGTTGGATACAAAAATAGAATCAACCTTTCCAAACCTGCTGAGATATAGGCTAAGGAGGAAAAATCTAGCAATGCAGAAAGATAGAATCCAACCGCACCCAAAACAACAATATAATAAATACTACTCCCATTTGATTCGCTAGCTTTATTTTTTGGTAATGCAAGTTTTAATAGCAATAGAAAGAAAGGCATTGCTATGACAAAACGTAACGCTAGTATGGAGATAGCATCGATATTAGGATCCGCTTGATAGATAAGCTTGATAAGAATCGCCTTGAATGATAAACCCAATGTGGCTATCAACACGCAAATAATTCCAAATACAGCATTGTCCGCTTCGATTCTTCTGAAAAATGAGACCATAAATAGTTTCTTATCCTGGAAAAAGCAGTTTGGATCTCATTTCTCACAAACAAAAAAGCCGCGGAGGAGATCCACGGCTTTTTTGTTTGTTAACTCAATACATCAACAACGACCGTGGAGAAAATATTTCCACCAGAGCGGTTTTTTTACGATTGATAATTTTGAATTGTTCATGACTCAATATTGCCCTGCCTACCCATGTGGTGTCAAGGCGTTTATTTACTGATTCGATGTTCCCTCATTTTTCGCCATAACGTGGCTCTACTTATTCCTAGCTCTTCTGCTGCCAATGCTTTTTTACCATTATTATTTTCCAAGGCTTTTAATATTCTTTCTCTCTCTAAATCCTTTTCTGTATAGGAACTAAAGGATTTATACACTCCTATCCCGCTAATTTCAGGGGGTAGCTCAATTAATTTGAGCACCGGGCCTTCCCCAATAGCGAACGCACCCTCCAATGCATTTCTTAATTCACGTATGTTGCCAGGCCACTCGTATTCGAGCATTGCTTCCATTGTCTCTCGTTCAACACCTGTGATTTCCCTAAATCCTTGCTGATTAAATTCATCGATAAAATGCCAGGTTAGTGCTTCAATATCACCGGCTCTATCAACCAATCGCGGCAGAAAAAGTTTCACCACACGAATACGGTACATTAAGTCTTCACGAAATTTTCCTCGCTCCACTTCTTCACGAAGTCCTTTATTTGTCGCTGATATAACTCGTACATCTGCAGATATGGCTTGGGTAGCACCGACAGGTACATACATTCGCTCTTGCAATACACGTAAAAGTCGCGCCTGATTTTCCAAAGAAATTTCCGCGACTTCATCAAGAAAAAGGCTGCCTTTATTCGCCAAAGCAAACAGGCCTTTTCTTTCAGCTATCGCTCCGGTGAATGCACCTTTGATGTGACCAAATAGCTCAGAAGCCAACATTTCTGATGTTAATGTTGCACAATTTATGGCTTGCCATGGCCCATCTCTCCGTGGGCTTAATCGATGCAACGCTCGAGCAGCCAGCTCTTTACCTGTTCCAGTTTCTCCGCGAATTAACACCGAAGCATCAGTGCGCGCAACCCGACATACGATCTTAAAGAACTCTGTCATTTCCGGTGCAACAGTCATGATTCCTTGGAGATTTTTTAGCTCCGAATCGGTTCTTTTCCATAATTTTAGAGACATGATTGAAATGTACTCACCTAACAACACTGAAGTTAATTTAATTATAGTATCAATATAGTGAAACACAACGTTTCAAAATAATGAAACTCTTGGAGCGTACATATTATTCGAAGATATAATAATCACCCTAAGCAATTGTTATTATAAGTGATTGTTGATCAAGAAAAATATGGTACGCGTGATGCAGATAAGCAGATGATCATTCAACTTAATGCCTAACAAGCGATAAATAATAAGGATCCAGCGATGAAAAAGGCTTTATTAAAATATATACCGGCAACTTCCTGGCTCCCCAATTACCAAAAGCAATATCTGCAAGGCGACTTAATCGCTGGGATAACCGTCGCGGTCATGCTTGTCCCACAAGGTATGGCGTACGCTATGCTCGCAGGATTACCACCTATCATCGGCTTATACGCTTCGATCATTCCACTACTCATATACGCGCTGTTTGGCACTTCTCGTCAACTTGCTGTTGGCCCTGTTGCTATCGTCTCTCTAATGACGGCAACAGGTATTGGAGGCGTCATAAGTGGCGCGAGCATCGAAACATATATCGCCTATGCTGTATTGTTAGCATTAATGGTGGGCATTATTCAGCTTGCGATGGGCATCGCAAAAGTAGGATTTCTCGTTACATTCTTATCTCACCCAGTGATCAGCGGATTCACTTCCGCTGCCGCATTGATTATTGGCTTTAGTCAGCTAAAACATTTACTCGGACTGGACATACCACGTAGCCATCATATTCATGAGATTATCATGAACGCTGCTGGGCAATGGGATCAATCCCATATGACCACACTTTTGATCGGCTTAGCTAGCATAGTACTTCTTTTACTGTTAAAACGATGGAAACCCATGTTTCCTGGCGCTTTGGTAGTCGTTTTTTTAAGTACGCTTGCCGTATGGGGTTTTGATCTACATGAGCAGGGTGTGAGAATTGTCGGTGATGTACCTGCTGGTTTTCCTACGCCTCAGTTACCGATGATGAGTTTTGATGCGATAAATGCGCTTTTACCAACAGCAATTGTCATTTCTCTGATTAGCTTTATGGAGTCGATATCCGTCGCTAAAGCTTTTGCACGTCGAAATAAATATGATGTTAATCCGAATCAAGAGTTGGTTGGTTTGGGGCTTGCTAACATTGCTGGGAGTTTTTTCAAAGCATACCCGGTAACAGGGGGATTTTCTCGCACCGCAGTAAACGGACAAGCTGGGGCAAATACACCTTTAGCATCACTGATCACTGCAGCCGTCATCTCTGTAGTCTTAATATTTTTCACCCCACTATTTTATTTCTTACCTAAAGCAGTTCTTGCAGCAATTATCATGACTGCGGTATTTGGACTGATTGATTGGAAGGAAGCAAAGCACCTCTTATATGTTAAGCGTAGTGATTTTGTCGCTATGATGGTTACTTTCTTTGCCACATTAAGCTTGGGCATAGAAAAAGGAATATTGCTCGGCGTTGCGCTATCATTATTATGGATAATCATTCGTAGTTCTCGTCCTCATACCGCAATATTAGGCCGAGTACCAGGCACCCAGGCATATCGGAATTTGGAAAAATATCCCGATGCCGAACAAGAGGATGGCATTCTTGTTATGCGAGTTGATGCTCAGTTCTACTTTGGAAATGCTACGTATTTAAAAGAACTCATCAATCGATATATTGATGAATCAGCAACACCAGTAAATGTTGTTGTCATAGAAGCTGCAAGCATCAATCAAATTGATTCATCAGCAGATGCAGAACTACAAGGGATCATTACAGAATTAAAATCGAAAAACATCGAATTTTACTTCGCCAATGTAAAATACCCAGTGATGGAAGTTATGATTAAATCTGGACTGAAAGATCTCATAGGAAATGACAAATTCTTTCTGAGTCTACACGATGCTGTACAACAGGCGCGTAAATCCCAGCAATTTGCATAATTTTTAAATGCCAGACCTCATAAACAGAGGGCTTTTTAACGCTAAATATTTATACCCAGGACTTATAGCCAACGCATTCCCCTCCAAGGGAAATCAATTACTCTCAATAGAGGACTGTTCTAGGTATTCAGCTAGAGAGCTAAGAGTGGTATTCAGCGACTTCAACAAACTTTCAAAACAATTTGATAGGACTTCCCTTGATTCGCCATTTTTAAAGGCTGCCTCCAGTCCAGCTGATAAAGTAGAAATTTCTACAGCACCAACATTTGCTGAAGTTCCTTTTAAAGAATGTGTTAGGCGTATCGTCTCTTCATAATCGCTCGACGCCAGGTATTGGCTTTCAAAATCTTTATGGCTGATAAAATATGCTTTTAAAACTTTTCTATACAGATTGATATTTTGGTTGCATACCTTCATGCCTTGTTCAGTGCAAATACCTTTCACTTTAGGCAATTTATCGATGTTATCTTCAATCACATCATTTTCAATTGTGGAACTTGTACTTTTTCTTATCCATATATTTATCAGTTTATATAATTCAACCGCGCCAAATGGCTTAGCAATATGATCATTCATACCAACGGATAAAGCTTTTTTTCTATCATCTCTCATTGCATTGGCCGTCATTGCAATAATCGGTATATCACGCATCTTTTCACTTTTCCGTAGGTGATCAGTCGCTGTATAACCATCCATAACTGGCATTTGAACATCCATCAACACACAATCAACCGTTTTATTTTGCTTGAGCAGTATATCTAACGCTTCTTGACCATTATTAGCGATGAAAACTTCTGAGCCTTGGCTTTCTAGAAGCTCCTTTGCAAGCTCCTGATTGAGCAATTTATCTTCGACAACTAATATTTTTGTACCATCCAAACTATACTCATCTTCTTTCCCTTCCATTTCATACCCTCCCGACCTGATTTCTTGAAGCTCATCGACAATTCCAAATTTTTGCCGTAATTGTGAACACAAAACCACAGCCCCAATGACTCTTTACACCACTTACTTTCTATATCGCTTGCTCATAAGTTCTACGATATATTTATTTCCGAAATACCAAAGAATAATATACTTGTTGATGCAAGCTAATACTGACTGAACAAAAAAATAGTAACCTTATCGTTAATGCCTATTATTAAGTAGCCTATCGATTAACCTCTTAAAAGCAGTTAGACGTGAAAATAAAACGTAGAATACTGTTTTGAATAACCTTCGAGCCAAGGACGGCCGAAAAAAGAGACTACGCTACATCCATTAGGAATGCCGCTGGAGTAAATTTCATGGATCAACTACATCTTTTTGGGTCAATCTTGAATATAGAATAAGCACAACTGAAACGCCAATAGCATTAGTGATATAGTTCACCGAAATCAGTTACATATGCTTTAGTAAAAATCATTTACAAATAATCCTCATATATAACCCCCAGTGTGCCGACAAGCTCCCTGCCGGGTTGCCTCTCATACGACAATTCATCTAAGTAATTTTATATTAATTTGCAGGTACACTGATGATTTTCCCGGCAACCGTTTTTCGCTCGATTTACTAACAGGGGGTTACGATGGGATTTGAGCAAGTTAAGCCAGAAGATTTTTCAACATTTGTTCCAGGATCTGTTGCTACATATATACAAATCGAACAAACATTATCAGATGTTGGAGGTGGCGGAAAAGAGGGCGCAACATTTAAACGAAAAGCTTTGCAAGCTGCCGGCTGGAAGTATGATCAGTTAACGGGTTATACAAAAGATCCAGAACTTGCAGCTGACGCATTTAACCGCATTAGCATAATACTTGATAAAACTGTTGTATTAAATGAAGTACTAGATGGCTTGAAAGCTGCCAAATAAAAACAGCAAGCAACTCGCCTTTGTTAAGCATTTACAAGGGCGAATTTTAAAATAATACTATTTTGTTTCTGCTCAACTCGCAAATCAGTTCAACACCGTTATAATCCATAATTCTTGAAAATGGATAGTTGGATGAAATTACTCAAATCTGCGATTGTTATAATAATACTGAGTTATGTGATATATCTGCTTCAGCCAACACGATATCCAATTGTTAATAGAATACCTAGTGGTAAAACTATTGTCGCACTTGGAGACAGTCTCACTTTTGGAACAGGAGCTCCAAAAGCTCAAAGCTACCCCAAGCAGCTCTCTCAATTGATTGGCGAAGACGTAATAAACTTAGGAATTCCAGGCGACACCTCAGCTAACGCTCTCGCCCGTATTAAAGACGTTCTGATAAAGAACCCTCGTATAGTCCTCTTGACTATTGGTGGCAACGATTTAAAAAACGGCATCAAAAAAGAGATTGTTTTTGATAACATCAAAAACATTGTTACCACACTACAAGAAAGTGGCGCACTAGTTATTATCGGCGGATTCGATATACCTCTATTCAGTCGAGACTTTGGAAGTGCTTATAGAGACCTTGCGAAAGAAACGGGGTCAGTGTTAGTGCCAAATGTTCTGGAAGATATTATAGGAAATAGGGAATTAATGAGTGACACCATCCATCCTAACAGCAAAGGTTACCAAATAATGGCGGAACGATTTCATGAAGTGTTGAAACCGTTCCTGTTAACCATCGATTTTTCGTAATCTCAGCTGATACTAACCTCGTTATATATCTCTCTAAACGTTATTAACATCGTTAAGTAGTGCGAATTTACGACAGTACTCGTCAGCACTCCACAACAATGATTATCCTAAAAAGGCCGGTTGGATACGAGATTAGAGTACACCAATTGTAGGCGCATTAGGCGATGCAGGAGCGATTGTCGAACGAAAATATTTACCGCCACCCGGTTGGTGATTTAAATACTTTTTATATAGTCAAGCGAATCAGGTGTTTGCGATCTAATTCGTGATCCAACCGATTTATATAGAGTTATCTACCTTCCTCAATCTACAGTGTTTGAAAGTTAATCATTAATAGGCAATTTTAAATTTATGCAATGAAAAACAGCTCATCTTTGAGTGACCAAAAATAGTCCTCATAACATTTGCGTTAATTTAAAAAATAAGAGATTATCAAAAAAATACAATCGACAGATGATGAGTGAAAGGCCGATGCAAACAATTGCTATTTTAAATTCTAAAGGCGGTAGCGGGAAAACAACAATCTCTACCAATTTGGCGAGTTATTACGCAGAGGCGGGATACAACACTGTTTTAATCGATTACGATTCGCAGGGCTCAAGCACTCACTGGGCAAGCACACGCTCAGATGTACAATCCCTTATACACTGCATTCCTGCTTATCGGCACCCAAGCAGACAAACTCGAAGCTTTCAGATGAAGCTACCGAAAAATACACAAAGAGTCATCATTGATACACCTGCAGCAGTAACGCATCAACAACTGGTAGATATTGCAAATCGGTCAAATATCGTCCTCATCCCAGTCCTACCTTCTTCGATCGATATCCACGCTGTTAGTGGCTTTATCAAACAGCTTTATCGAATAAATCACATTCGCCGTGGAGAAACAAAACTCGCTGTCGTTGCTAGCCGAGTAAATTCAAACACATTAATCTACTCTGCTTTAGAGCAATATTTACAAAACACAGATATTCCTTTTATCGCTAAAATCCGTGATACTCAAAACTATATTCACTCTATGAATGAAGGCAAAGGTTTGTTTGAAGTTTATCCACACTATAAAGTTGCATCCGATAAATCCGACTGGCATCCACTGATCAATTGGATTGAACAAAAAGAAATTTTTAGTGAGTTGAAGGTAGTAGCACCAATCGATGACTCACCCTCACAACAACCAGATCTACCACTGGATCATGCTATATAACATCTGATCAATGAGACTTACCTTCACTAGCGTGTGTCAGGTAGAGCGCCAATCCAATAAACGCTATTCCAATGGAAAGATACAATATCGATAGAGGGTCTTCATAGCTAATCTTAATCGCGTGCTCAAAGAACTTCACAATTAAAATCATTAAAATGACTTTCGCCAGACGATTTTTCAAATCATCTAAGCTGTTAATAACCAACACACTCCCTGCTACCTTTTTATTTTCTGCAATTTCAATTTTGCTAATAAAAAGCTCATAGAGACCCATTGCAAATATTAACAATACGGTGGCAAGTAGATAACCATCAATGACTTCAACGACATGTGTAATTGTTACAATTCTTTGTGCGCTACGCTCAGCAATATCAAGTGCAGGATTTGCATATTCCAACAAATGGGAAATCATTATGAACGCATCAATTGTTGCAATATAGAACATAGATAAACTTGTCAACAAACTGACGATAACGGCTATCACAACAATATAGCGACTACCCCAAAGCACTTTTTCGAACAAAGATTCTATCATTCGTATTCTCAATAACTTGGTTATTTTCCCTGAATTTTAACCGGTTTAAATCGCCGAGAGCAAATATCTTGCTCATTGACTAAGGAGCCTGTCGGACATAGGATGAATCTACACCATAAACTTGACACTAATTATTGATAATGAGATTGAGGAATTTAATGGCAGAGGTTCTTGTACTTTATTATAGCCGCCACGGCTCTGTAGAAAAAATGGCCAATTTTATTTCGAGAGGTGCAGAAGAGGCTAATAGTGTTACTACTAAAATTCGTACAGTGCCTGAAGTTTCCACAACATGCGAAGCCATTGAAAGTGACATACCCGAAAGTGGCGCACCTTATGTCACACTGGATGATTTGAAGTCCTGTGATGCTTTAGCGATAGGTAGTCCAGCCTGGTTTGGCGGCATGGCGTCACCGTTAAAATACTTTCTCGATAGCACCACATCGCTCTGGTTATCCGGTACATTGGCAGGAAAACCTGCCACGGTATTCACCTCTACTTCAACCATGCATGGCGGTAACGAAGCATGTTTGCAATCAATGATGATTCCACTGTTACATCACGGCATGATCATTAGCGGCATACCCTATTCAGAAAAAGATTTGCACACAACGCTCAGCGGTGGAGCACCTTATGGCGCCACACATGTTGCGGGTGATGATAATAAAAATGATCTTTCTGCTGAAGAAAAAAGATTGTGTCGAGCTGCGGGGAAAAGACTCGGAGAAATATGCCTTAAGCTTTCTCGATAAAAAAACTGCACTAAAACTATGCCGCAACTGGTTTTAGTGCAGCTTTAATCATTCTTTATTTTCATAGGTAATTGCAGAAATCACAGCACCTTGCGGGTCTTGAATAACAATTATTCGCCCTACTGTAGGAATATCTGTTGGCGGTAATAACAACTTACCGCCCGAACGCTCAACACGCGCTGCCGTCTCATCAACATCACTTACAGTAACATAAGTTTTCCACATTGAAGGCTTACCTTCTGCGCCCTCTGGCTTTGAAGTAATACCACCAATTTGATTATCCCCCGCTTTTATAACAGTATATGTTGCTCCCAACATATCTTGATCTTCCAGCGCCCAATTAAATACTTCACCATAAAATGCTTTTGCAGCTTGAACATCGTCTGTCAATAACTCAGTCCAACTTACCGCGCCATCAGTTTCAAAAACATTACTCATAGTATCCCCCTCATTAATATAAAGTTAGAAAATGAAATTTGCGCTATAACGACCTACATCATTTGATATAAAGTATAGAAGAATAGTAAGCACTTTTATAAAAATTAGCTAAATTCCTGAAGATATCATATAGAAAAAAACGCCATTCATCTTGCACGTTAATTTTCGATAGCCACCCGTACTAACACCTTTGGTCCGAAAACATTTGCCAAAATGATCAATTACGGCACAGCAATATCTGAGTTAAATATTAAGGTCGCTTATTAACAATTAGTACTAAAGTACTAGTTTTACAATAAAATAACACTGAACAACTAGATTTGTTAGCAATCACAAGACACCTTTGGTATATTTAAACAACTAAAATAATAATGGAAATATCCCCATGTCTATCACCTGTTTGCTGAGATGCCTTATCGCATCTTTAGTGGTGTGTTTTTGTCTTATACCAACTCACTTAATCGCAAAAGAGTTTCAAGTTAATACAACACTTGATGAAATTGATTTAAATCCAGGAGATACCTTCTGTAGAACTGCGTCGGACACCTGCTCATTAAGAGCCGCAGTTATGGAAAGCAATGCACTGGAAGGGCCTGATGTAATTTATTTACAAGCTCAAACCTATAATCTAACAATTGATGGCACACGCGAA
The DNA here is from genome assembly GCA_945787715.1 of uncultured Ectothiorhodospiraceae bacterium. GTDB lineage: Bacteria > Pseudomonadota > Gammaproteobacteria > S012-40 > S012-40 > CALZJE01. The sequence goes on from CALZJE010000007.1 coordinate 106,447, forward strand.
GATGCGTCATTAACGGGCGATCTAGATATCCTGGATTCTATTTCTATTATTGGTAGTGGAAAAACAACAACGTCGATTACTGGAAGTTCTCAGTTCCGTATATTTTCAATCCTATCGAATAGTATAAATTCTTTCCCCAAAACATCAATTTCTAATGTCACGCTGACACAAGGCATTCAAAATGAATACGGCGCGGTTTTATTCAACAATGGCAACTTATCCCTTGATGAAGTTGTTATTGAAAATGCAGGGAGTGATCCTGACGAAGCAGTTAATATACCCGCCATATTAAATTTAAACGCAATCCTACAAATCACCAACTCAACAATCCAAAATAATGATCTAGGCATATACTCCGAAAATGCCCGTCTGACAATTTCCAATAGCATATTTGAAAACAATAATAATCTTGCATACAACGCTAATGAAAAAGGAGCCGCGTTAAACGTCTACAACAATTTTCTACACATAGAATCAACGATTTTTCGCAATAATATTAGTAAAAATTCAGGGGGTGCATTCTATGCGCAACTCTCTGGCGTCACTCTAGATGATGTCGAATTTATTAACAACCAAGCATTGGCAACGCCTGCATACACACACGGTGGTGCAATAGTACTATATAACTGCAACGCAATAATTGGAAACAGCACTTTCACCAACAACACTGCTTTTGGTGCTGGCGGCGCAATATTTAATGTAATGGGTGACTTATCGATAAGAAATTCAAATTTCACAAAAAATTCCGCAATATTTGAAAATTCAAGCTTAGGTGGCGCAATTGGAATCCAAGGAAATGATGAAGTAGAACAAAATCTGACTTTTTTCATCGAAGAAACAGTTATATCTGAAAATTTTTCGAGTA
>CALZJE010000008.1 GCA_945787715.1 uncultured Ectothiorhodospiraceae bacterium
CGATTGAATCGACAGGAAAGAACGGTCGCACGTATAGCAGAAATTCTTCGAATAGCGCGACTATAAGCATCAATAGTTTTCGGGCGAAGCCCCTGGAGTTTCATGGCGGTTAAATGTTTAGCATAAAGATTGTCGAAACGCGTTTGATCGGTAGTGTTCATGACGAGACCTCATAATGTTATCGTGGTTTCACGGTCATCTGGGGATTCAGAGATCTTAGTTTAATCTGCCGCGATAGCGGCTTCGTCCAACGATCAGTTGGATTATCGACTTGGTTTTGGATTTGATTAGTGTTGTCGCTAATCAACGTGGAGTTATGTGTAAAAAACCATCAAGTTCATGCCTAATAAATAATACTGTATTTGTGTTGTGGCTACGAAAACGAGTAATATTTTAGAGTCTGATTTTAAGGATTTAGCATGATTCAACAGTTTAAAACAATAAATGACCTTAGTGCCATTATAAAAGAATACGAAGGAATCCTGGCACGGCCCACACAGCATTTGAGTCATCCTACACTGTATCGTAGACGTGATGTTGGTAAAAATGAAAAATTGATAAAAGGTCTCAGAGTCAAGGACTGGTTTTTGTCCGAAGATGAGAAATGGGTATTACCACATGATCAAATGGGACTTTCGTTTTCGTCAACATATAAGAATTTGAAAGAAGTATATAAATTAAAGGGAAAACATAATCCCGGAAAACAAATCAATATCTATTGGGTAATGGAACAGGCAGACGTACCACCGGGGTTAAAATTCGAACCAGATAGAGATAAAAAAGGCCACTATTTCCTAACTGCTACAGAGCAAATGTTATTCAACACGCTTGTTAATAAATTAAAATTAGTGGCTCAAAGAATGTCTGTAATTAGGAACGCAGGTAAAGCACTATGATTACTTATAAATTTGATGAAGAATTACAATATGCAGTGCATTACGCTAATAAGCTTAATAACGACAAAGTACTTAAAATATTAGAGCGTGGAGAAGTGAAAAACTCAAACGAAGCAGCTTCTTTGAGTGAGTTTTTTTGGGAAATGGTGGATGCTTCAATTGAAGACGAAAAATCGGAAGTAGATCTACCTTGGATCGAAGGAGCAGAATTTTGGAATGAAAAAATCATGAATTCTATCTCAGGTTACTTAGAAAGAGCTGGGTATGAGAAAGAATGGGATAAAGTGGTCGATCAGCAATAAGTACATAGGAGCAACAACTAAAACACATAACGAGTAAGGATAGATTGTGTAAGCAACGCGAACCACAATCTTATCTGATTGTTGGACGAAGCCCGGCGGGGTGGCAGTGAGTTCTTTATAAAGAAAATATCTTTTTGTGGTTTAAGGCATGCGATAGATGCCATTGTGTCGAAGAAGATCAATGCAGTATTTTAAGAAGAAAAGCACACCTGATATATCGATTAAGTGAGATTTTTCTTCGCGCTCTTTAACAATATAGCCGAAACTCTCATATTCTGGGCAATAGCGAGCCTCAGTCACACTGACTGATTAAAAAGATACTTGCCTTGCTTTTTTCGCCACAGCTTGTACTTTAAATCGATAGCGCCAGCGGGGATAATAAAATGCACATGGGGATGATAATCCAATGAACGCGAATGCGTGTGCAGTACTGCGGTGGCCCCAAGCTTTCCTGCAAGCTTTTCATCTTTCAAACCAAAACGGGTGAGCACTTCCCAGCCCAGTGAAAACAATAACGAATAGACCAAACGCTGATGTCATTTTTACGTAGTAGAAGAGATACAGCGGGGTATTTCTAGAGCCGATACTGAAGTAGCATTGACTCAAGAAGAAGTTGAAAGGAAATTCAGTAAGTGGACTACGCAGTAAAATTGTCTCCTGAAGCAACGGAAGATATCGAGTCAATCGCTTACTATATTGCAAGGGATTCTGGATTCTATGCACGTGCTATTGTATCTAAAATCCTAGTTGTGTCGCGTGAAATCCCTAAGCAACCATTGATAGGCCGAAAAGTCCCTGAGCTTGGAGAGGAAGCAATATAGGAACATTTCATATATAGCTATCATCGCCTTGTATACAGGATTTAAAGTTGGGTTATCACGATAGTGGCGGTAATTCATGGAAAAAGGCTGCTCGAAAATATCTCAGATAGGTTGGAATGAAAATTTATATTTTTAGAATTATTAAAGTGTAACTGGTTAAGTCTTGGCGTGTAAATAGCGATTGTTATCGATATTTTTTTGATATCTTGAATTAATGGTGGAGCTTCAACTTTTATAAGATACCGCTGCGTTTCAATATAATGTTAGAATTCAGGCTTATTGCAGCGTTAGATGCCTGTTAATAATAAATCTATAGCACTAAGTATTTCGTATCTATATTCTTCGATAGAAATCTCTTCTTTCTTCAGAATGGATTTTGGAACTGAAGTTAGTTGATGAGTGAGTAAAACTAGTCTTTCGCCGCCAACTTCAATAACCGGGCATAGTTTTTTTGCATTTCTATTATTGAGTGTTTTAAGCGGAGATAATGGTATTACAACCCTAGAATTCAATTCATTCAACAAATCACTTTGAACATTCACAAAATAAGGATACGTCTTTTTTGTATTCTTATTTTCATTTTTATATAGAGAAAACTGGCTCACTAAAACTTCCTAAATTGATCTGAAAACAAACCATTTTCATCTGCCAAATCATTTAATGTCTCGATGGCTTTCTTGTTCTCTATGAGCCATGTATCTCGTTCCATTTTCTTAACTTGCAAGGCTAGCGCTTGTTCTAATGTAGCTGACAAGTTAATTTTCAATCCACGAGCTTTATTCAGTAAATCACTGTTCACACTAAGGTTTGCTGATTTTTTGGGTGCGGATTCATCGTATAGTTTGGGCATAACATATCCTCATAAAACCCAAATAACAAGAGTACTTTAGATATTTTGCTATTAAATTCACAAAACCCCCTGTAATAAAGTTACAAATGCAAACTTAGCTAAATTACACTGATAGGCTGTCACAAAAAGGGTAATGTTTTCATCTCAGGAATTGGGAAGTACAGCACCACGCAACTATGAAGGTAGTTATCGTCTGGTAGCAGATATGAGTTGGACATCTGTTGATGAATTTTCGAAGGTGGATGAAGGAGATGTATTGTTGGAAGGGTTGATAAAATTGGATTAACTTCTGAATTTAATAGTTACATGGAGCACTCAATAATTAGTCAGGTGGATTGATCGCCGTCAGATAAGAGCCATCTTTAAGAAAAAGCTTTTCACCATCCCAACCGTCGTATAGCAATTGGTTCTTGCAATCAAATGTTGAGTTTCTACTGTATGTGAACTTACCTTTGTACCACACAGTTTTATCATGCTCATAGTACACAATTCCTTAGTATATATTATCATTAGTATTTTCGTCATCTTCAATTCGAATAAATACACCACCATCAACCCCACCTGTCCACCACGATCCGTGAGGGCTAGAAGTAATATCTGGATTATCTGGGCTGCAAGCGAATAAAAGAAAAATTGTTCCCAGCAATAGCAGGTATTTATGAATCAGTAGTTTATTCACGGTATAAAGTTAATCTTCTGGTTATTGGCTAAAGCACAATTCAAATTATCGTATAAAAAGAAGGCTATCTGGATTAATCATAAGGCAAATATCGAGCGATTAACGACCGAACTATATCTTCTTTTTTTTGCTAAAATAACATATTTTCTAAACTAAATTTATCCGAGTAGCTATTCCCATGCCTGAAAAACAACTTTCTCTTCTTGATGACCCAAAAAAATCTGAGATTGTAATGACGAACAAATCAGATAGCTCAAGATTACTGCTGCAATTACTTTCAGTTATTTACGAGCCAGTTTCCATTACATCCTTTATGAATTGTGTAAAAGAGCTTGGTATAAAGCAAGAGAATGGTAATCAGCATAATGTGAAAACATTAAAGCCATTGCTGAGTCAGTTAATCAAAAAGGGTGTCGTTGAAGCAGTGAATAATAAATACTGTTGTACGTCATCAATTGTGGAAGAAACTTCTCGACAGGCTGTGAACGATGGTTTGTTTGCTCAAATGGCATCTGTTGTTCGCGCTAAACTTCCTCTGCGTAACGGCTGGCATGGTGTTAGTGCGTCAAGTTGGGAGCAAGCCGTACGTGAACTAAGAATAGCGCTTTATCTAGGGCAAGAAAAACAGACTCTTCTCGCACTTGAATTCTGTGAAGTCGCTTTTTCGTATGAATTTTATCAAAAAAATCCATTGTTTCAGATCTGTTTCTCGCCTTTTGATCCTGAATGGTTTGTCACGTTACCACCAATGATCGCAAGCGCTGCAATATCTGCTGCTTTTAATAGTGCAATATCGGAACTTGAGAACATCGATGAGATAATTGAATGGTTGTTGAAATCCCATGAGAGTCATGTTTTCCAACTATCAGCTGATCTTATTTATATTGTTTCTACCTTTTTACTTCTCAAGGGTGATCTAGGAAAAGCAAAAGCACTGTTCAGTAGTAGCTCGGATGAATATTACAAATCGATGTTGCAAGGTTGGGTCCTGTTTTTGGAAGGTGAAAATGATAACGCGATTCAAAAATTTGAATACTCTCTTCAACTATTAAAGAAGAAAACAAAGAAACGAAAAATATTTATTGATAGCTTGAGTGGGATGTTTTTTGTTCTTGCTCTTCTACGTCGCGGTCAGTCATCTGATATACAGCAAGTGGAAGAGTATGCCAATATTATGCAAAAATCTTCGGATGATATTTTTCGTTTGGTTTATTGGATGTTTCTGCATTTAATTCGATTCCTAGGTGGGAAAAATACAGTTGCATTTAGTATGGACGCATTACCAAAATGGCCTGCTTCAGATAGTGGATTGGAATATTATTTTCAAGCGTTAATGATTTTTTGGATGGATAAGGACGCTGCCAATAAACATCGTGCGAGTTTGTTAAAGCTTGCGACTGATGCGAAAAAAGGTGGCTATCAGTGGTTGCTTGCAGAGTGTTATGAATTACTATCAAAGATTGATATTAAAGATTCTGAAAAGAATTTAAAGTGTGCAGAATTACTTCGAAAATCTGGTGGGTTTGAAACTTGTGTTGATGTTGTCAGAGCAAAGGAATCTTGGGAACGGGCATTAGATGCAATTTCTAATATTAGTTCTATCGCCAGGAGTGATATAACTAACAAACAATCGCGCCTTGTCTGGATTTTTTCATTTCATGATTCACAGTTAGTGAATATATTTCCTAAAGAGCAAAAGCAGAATGCAAAAGGTGGTTGGTCTTCAGGTAGGCAGGTGGCATTAAAACGTTTGTCAGAAGATCATGACAGTTTTAACTGTCTGACTGAGCAAGATATTCAAGCATCAAAGGCGATTGTCTATTCAAGAGATTATTGGGGTAGCGAATATGAGATAGATGAAGAACGTTTGCTATCGTTACTTGTTGGACATCCACTTCTGTTTTCAGCGGATAAACATGGAACACACCTGGAGCTTGTAAAAGGATCTCCTGAGATTCAGGTAACAAAAAAGGGCCAGTATCTTACCATTAAAATGTTTCCCGATTTTGATGATGATTTTAATTTTTCTCTCGTGAAAGAGAGCGAAACTCGATGGAAGGTAATTGAATCGACGGCTGAGCAAAGACAACTTTCTTCGCTGATCGGTGATAGTTTAAAAATACCGGTTGAAGCGAAAGATAAAGTATTGGCATCGATGAGTGCTATCGCCCCTTTTGTTGATATTCATTCTGATATTGGCGGTGGCATGAGTGAAGCCGAAAATGTAGATGCAGACAGCACAATACATATGTTGCTTTCACCTTTGGAAGAGGGCTTAAAAATTGAAGCCAGGACGCAGATATTTGGTAGTAAAGGTCCCTATTATCGACCAGGCGTTGGTGGCAAGACAATTATGGCAGAAGTCGATGGCAAGCGATTGCAGGCAACGCGTGATTTAAGGTTTGAAGAGAGAAGTGTTCAAGCGCTCATTGCTCAATGTCCTGAGTTAAGTAACATTGAAATGTCGAATGATGAGTGGGCCGTATTCGACCCTGAAACATGTCTTGAAATATTGGTAGAACTTAAAGCGCAGGAGAGCGCTATCATTTCATGGCCTGAAGGGGAAAAGCTGAAAGTTAATCAAACTGTTTCTCTCTCAGACCTTAAGATGGTTATTAAAAAAGAGCATGATTGGTTTTCTGCAGGTGGCGAATTGAAACTTGATGATGGCCAAGTATTAAATATGAAACGGCTAATGGAATTGACTAAAGGCGCAAAAGGTCGTTTTATTTCATTAGCAGACGGTCAATATCTCGCGCTGACAGACACGTTTAAAAATCGAATTGCTGAACTACGGGCTTTCGGTGATGAGAAAGATGATGAAATTATTCTGCATCCACTCGCAGCCATCGCATTGGATGATATGGGTAGTGAGGTCGGGAAGTTAACGTCTGATAAAGGTTGGAAAAGTTATATTTCACGTTTTCACGAGGCGATGAAACTGGAGCCGGAGATTCCTTCAACATTGCAAGCTGAGTTGCGTGATTATCAAAAAGAAGGATTTCAATGGTTGGTGCGATTAGCGCATTGGGGAGTCGGTGCCTGTTTAGCGGATGATATGGGGCTAGGAAAAACCGTTCAATCGATTGCGTTGCTGCTTCATCGTGCAAACAAGGGTGCAGCACTGATTGTCGCGCCTACATCAGTCGCCATGAATTGGATGGATGAAATTGAACGTTTTGCACCTACCTTGAATATTATTGATTATCGTGAATCTGATCGTGATGAAGTGTTGACGAACTTGCAGCCATTCGATGTTGTGATTTGCAGCTACGGATTGTTGCAAAACAATATTGAACAAATAGTGGATGTGAATTGGGTAACTATCGCGCTTGATGAAGCACAAGCCATAAAAAATTCAGCGACGAAACGATCAAAAGCAGTTATGCGTTTAAAGTCAGATGTTAAAGTCGTTATGACAGGAACGCCTATCGAAAACCATCTTGGTGAACTCTGGAACTTATTTCGTTTCATTAATCCTGGATTATTAGGGTCAATGGAAAAATTTAATGATCGATATGCAAATCCTATCGTACGAGATGAATCTGTTGATGTTCGTCATAAATTGAAAAAGCTTATTCAGCCGTATATCTTGCGACGTACAAAAACGCAAGTGTTGAAAGAGCTACCACCGCGTACTGAAATTGCGTTGCAGGTAGAGATGAGCAAAGATGAAGCGGCGCTATACGAAGCGTTACGACGAGAAGCGGTCGACAAGTTTGCCCAAGCTGATCTACCCCAGGGGAATCGACAGCTACAAATTTTAGCGGAGATTACACGTCTTCGTCGCGCCTGTTGTAACCCAGCTTTGGTGCTAAAAGCCGGGGCACCTGCGAGTTCTAAATTAGCGCTTTTCACCAATGTTGTAGAAGAGCTACTGGATAATAACCACAAATCATTAGTTTTCAGCCAGTTTGTTGACCACCTAACTATCATCAGAGAAAAACTGGATAGCCTTGGTATAGAGTATCAATATCTCGACGGTAGCACATCAGCCAAAGACCGTAAAAAACGTGTTGCTGCATTTCAATCCGGTGTTGGTGATCTATTCCTTATCAGTTTAAAAGCCGGTGGCGTAGGTTTAAATTTAACAGCAGCAGATTATGTTATCCATATGGACCCATGGTGGAACCCTGCTGTGGAAGATCAAGCGTCAGACCGCGCACATCGCATCGGACAAAAACGACCCGTAACTGTGTATCGTATGATTACTAAAAATACCATTGAAGAAAAGATCGTCGCATTGCATCAAGGCAAAAGAGATCTGGCAGATAATTTGTTAGCTGGGACAGATATCGCAGGTAAAGTTAATGTTGAAGAGTTGTTGGATTTACTGAAGGAAAGCTAGCTTTCCTTCACTTGAATCCATTCGTCATTTTATGATTCACAGCTTATTTGGCGGTAAGTTGTTCGGGCACTAGTGTTTTTATTTTAAATTTTTTGGGAATATAGAAATAATTAGGATCTACTACGCTTTTGTTTATAATGATCATTATAAATTTCAACAACAATTAAAATCAATAGCTTAAAGAATTATGGTTATCTTTATGAAAAAAATCACCAGTATTTTATTTCTTATATCGGTATTTTTACTCCTTTCTGGGTGTAATAATGAAGTGGCTAATGACCATCCATCTCAGAAAGCTCCCGCACCACTTAAACTTACACTCAGTGAGATCAATTTTGATAAAGTCAAAGTGATGTGGAGCAATGGCTCAAACGAACAACTTTATATTGTACACATATCATCTAGCCCCAATTTTCCAGTTAATGAGACAAGAATTATTAATACCAGTAGTGCCACCATTGAATTAGACCAGGGTATTGCAGGCGAAACTATCTATGTGAAGGTGAAAGGTGTTTGGGCTGGCAACGAAAGTGAATCTTCAAATATCATTGTCTATACTTTTTCAGATAATCAAACAGATAACCTTAGCGTCAAACTCAATGCTGGAAGAGTCGAATTAAACTGGGACGGGGAAGGTGAAAGTTATAACATTTATTGGTCCACAGATCCCAATATTACAACTGATAGTTACCAGGGTTTTGTCAAAGGAGTTACTTCAAAAAATTATCTACACAACGATGCAAGTTTGCCAGCCGAAGGTACTCGCTATTACCTTGTTACTGCCATTAGGAGTGAAAAGGAAATACTTATAGGCTCGTTAGTGAATGTTGAATTAAAATCAGTCGTAAAATCTCCATCGGTTTTATTGCCACCGAAAAATCTCATGGCCAGCATTAGTGGCTCTGATATTGTTATCTCCTGGTCTGTAGTGAATGCAGCTGAGTCTTACACGTTGTATCGACAATCAAACAATGTATTCAATGCTGAGCAAGCATATGCAATAGAAAATGCAATTTCACCATTAACAGACTCTAGTGTTATCGCTGGTGACTCCTATAACTACTGGGTTGTCGCGAAAAACTCAGAAAGTAGCAGTGAAATTTCAGTGATTAGCAATAACGTCACACTACCAGTTATTCAGGCTATTAACCAAGCGCCCTCCATCACCGTTGAAAGTAATCTAAAAATTCCTGAAAACACTAAAAATATAGTGCAATTAACTGCAGTTGATCCAGAAAAAGATGTGATTAGTTTTTCCTTAAGTGAAGAATCAAAGGCGCTATTTGAAATTAAAAATAACACCACATTAGCATTTAAAGTTGTGAAAAATTTTGACTCAGTTGCTAGTAACGCACTGAATAATACGTACATTGCACAAATCATTGCCAGCGATGGCACCAACACTAGTACGAAAGAACTAAAAATAACTATTACAGATATCAACGAATTACCAATATTTAGTTCGCCATTGTCACACAATGTATCTGAGAATGTTAAATTTATTCGAAAGCTTGATGCATATGATCCAGAAGGGCAAGCTCTAAACTTTCAAGTGTCTGGCGGAGATGATAAAGATTTGTTTGTTGTGGATGCACAAGGAAATCTTCAATTCATTACCGTTGCGGATTACGAAGCCCCGCACGATTCGGATAATGATAACAACTATCAGATAGAAATAACAATCAGTGATGGTGTCCATATAGTTATTAAAGAGTTGTCGATCAGGGTTAATCCTTTTAATGAAGCTCCAATTTTCACTGTACTGGATAATTATTCGATTAATGAAAACTTATTGACCGTTGTACAGTTAACTGCAGATGATGAAGATAGCGCCGAATTAACGTATTCTTTGTTGGGAGTATCAGCCGAACAATTTGAAATAATCAACGCTGATAATACCCTGCAGTTCAAAAATCTTCCAGACTATGAATCCGCGCTAGGGCAACAACTCGATAATCAGTATCAGGTAACCATTATGGTTTCTGATGGGATTAATGAAGTTTCTCAATCCCTCACGATATACATAAAAGACGTTGATGAAAATCCACTATTTGATGAGTTGCTCGACTCTGTGACCATATCAGAAAATTCAAACGTAGGACTTAGCGTTAGTGCCCATGACCCTGAAAGTCGTACGCTTGCTTACTATATTACGGGCGGTGAGGATTCAGCGTTATTTAGTATTGATCAAACTTCTGGTGTAATTAAATTTATAAATACACCAGATTTTGAAGTACCGCATGATTTCGATAATGATAATACGTATATTCTTGAAGTAACGGTTAACGATCCCGCAAACAATTTCGACAAACAATCGATATTCTTTTTGGTGAAAGATATCGACGAAACGCCTATTAATAACATGAATACAGCAATTAATATCGAGGAAAATAATAAGGATATTATTACGGTCAAGATGACTGACCCAGAAGGGCTGGCATTGAGGTATAGTCTTGTTGGTGGTGCTGATCAAAATCGTTTTACCATTGATGCAACAACAGGAATGCTACAGTTTCTTACTGCTCCGGATTTTGAAAATCCGCAAGATAGTAATAGCGATAATGTTTATAACGTAACGGTAGCAGCTAAAGATCCTTCAAACAAAAGTACCAGTCATTCACTAAATGTTACTGTTACAGGTGTTAATGAACCGCCTTATTTAGTCAGCTCGGGTCCATTCACCGTTGAAGAGAATGTAACTGGGCCTATATCGCTCATCGTGAAAGACCCTGAAGATGACGCTATTAGCTATACTGTAAAAACTGGGCAGGATTCACATTTATTCTTTTTTGATTCTACTAACTTTAATGTAAGTTTTTTGTCTGCTCCAGATTATGAAAATCCTCTCGATGGTAATGAGGATAATAATTATCAAGTTGAGGTTGAGTTCTCCGACGGTGTTTTCCAGCAGAGTGAATCATTCTCTGTTCATGTCACTAATATTAATGATAACGCCCCCAGTAGTTCGCAATCGTTATCGCTATCTATCACTGAAAATACGACCTATATCGCGAACCTTAACGCGACTGATGTTGATGGTGATCCACTGTCTTTTGTTAAATTGGCTGGCTTTGATAATAATCACATTGTGATATCTGAATCTGGTGATGTTAGTTTTAACACTTTACCTGATTATGAAAGTCCACAAGACAGTGATAATGATAATGTATATTTGTTCTCGGCAAATATGACAGATGGTAAATATTCCACGCGTGTTGATTGGCAAATTACGGTTACGAATGCACTACCTCTGATTAAAGCAAGTATTCAAGACATTTCTTATGTTGGTGAGCAAGTTGTTCTTCGAGGAGCGGACTCTTTAGCAGGAGAGCCATCAGATCCGATCAAGAGTTATGTCTGGAAGCAATTAGCTGGTCCAAGTGTAGATGTGATTAATGTACATTCAGAAAATGCCAGCTTTATAACTCCGTTGGTTACATCTCCCGTAGACATTACATTTATACTTTCTGCGACTTCAGTCGAAGGAAATGTAAATTCCCGAGAGGTATCTTCGAATTTGCAACCTTATACTGGCCAAACTGTTTACAATATCGCAAATGACTTTCCAAGTCATATATCTGCTGTTGACGGGGGAGCGGCTTATGACATTACAATTGAAGGTAACTATGCGTATGTAGGCGGTTATAACGGTCTTAGAATATTGGATATCACAGATAAAACAAAACCAATTGAAGTTGGTAGAATAGATACACCTGGAACAGCTAGGAAACCAGCTATTAACGGCAATATTGTTTATTTAGCAGATTTTGATAGTGGCCTTCAGGTCATAGATGTTAGTGATCGTTCTAATCCTAAAATTATCAGTAGTCTACAAACACCCGGCAATACTTTATATATTGAAATTTCAGGGGATTATGCTTATATCGCAGATTATGTTAGTGGTATATTGGTCGTTGATATCAGCAATCCATTATTCCCTGTAATTACAACCGTCATTGATACTAACGGACGTTTTGGTCGATTTCAAATTGTTAATGAAAAAATATTTTTTGGTTATGGTTGTTATGATCTCAGGGTTGTCGATGTTAGCGATACTTCTACTGTCATAGCAGAAGGTAGCTTATCGAGTAACAACTGTACTGGAGATATTTATGTTGACGGGAAGTATGCTTATGTTATGGACGATAATTTTTCTGAACATAAATTTTATTTAAATATAATTGATATTGAGAATCTTAGTAATTTTACGCTTGTTAGTAGAATGAACAACTTGGGTTGGGCCACGGATTTGTTTGCAATTGGGCAAAAAGCATATATAACGTTAGCAAATGAATCGCTGCAAATTGTAGATTTGTCAGATATTTCTAATCCTCAAATAATTACAACGATAAGTACACCTAATACAACAAATAGCGTCATAGTTAAAAATCAGATAGCTTATGTTGCAGATGCTAGCAGCGGTTTTTTTATTATGGATGTTTCAGATCTATCTTATTCACCTGCTGTTGGAGAATATACAACTCCAGGAATTGCAACAAAATTTAAAATTAGAAATAATGAAGCTTATATTGTTGATTCACCAAATAATTTGAATATTGCTGATATTACCCAAAAAGATAACATAGTGTTAGTAGGTGAAGTTGCTGCAGGTGAATATCTTCGAGACCTAGATGTTACTGGAAATTATGTATACATGTCAGATTATCGTAATGCACTCTCAATAGTAGATGTTACATACCCTGATGCTCCGTTATTGCTATCAACTTTTGATCCCTCACCTGATGAAAGGCATTACCCATGGGGAATAACAATAAGAGAGGAGAAAGCTTTTCTCTCATCAAGTTGGTTTGGTGTTTATACCATCGATATAAACGTACCAACAAATCCATATGCAGTCTCTTTTGCTGATACTGGAAGCGCTAATGCGACAAAATTTGTTGGCGATTTAGCATATGTTGCTAACGGTAACGCTGGACTTCAAATAGTCGATTACAGTGATATTTCAAATCCTCTATTATTAGGATCAATTGATACTTTAGAATCAACAAGAGGACTAGATGTGCAGGGCAACATAGCTTACCTTGCGGCAAATAGACCTGGATTAAAGATTGTTAATGTTATAAATCCATCCTCACCAGTACTTCTTGGAACATTGAACACACCTGGGGAAGTAGTAGATGTTAAAGTAAAAGACTCTCGAGCATTTCTTGCTGATGGGGAATCGGGAATGCAAATCGCAGATATTAGTAGTAGTGTACAGCCAAGAATATTAGGTCAATTCAATGCAATATATGCTAACGATATTGACTATATTAATAGTGAAGTTTATTTTGTAACTCGCAAAGGTCTTTCTATCGTAGATCCTTACATAAAGCTAGACAAACAATATGATAATGTCGTACGTGGAGAAGTGTTGCAATACACCGTTACTTGGGAGCCTGATCCAAGAGTTAATCGATTGGTTAATAAATGTTGGGTGTCTGCAGGGCTGTGCAATAATGTAGCTTTTGATGCGATCAAAGGCAGCGCGACATTTAAATGGGAATTGCCATTTTCTACAGCTAAACATGAAATTATTATGGGTGTCGGTAACGAGAGTTATTTTTTAACACAACTTGATCGGGTTAGCATCCAATAGATGTAGTTATTGGATGCTCTGATTATTTACCAACTTTAATAATTTTTCTTATCTGTAGATGTTCTCAGAAGTCTACAGATAAAGGGAAAAAAATAATTAATCCTCTTTTAATTGAATCCATTCGTCATTTTGCCAAATCTGAATCGGTTTATACTTGGTTTTATACTGCATCTTTTTACATTCTTTGATCCAGTAGCCTAAATATAAATAGGGTTTGTTTAATTTGATGCTTTGCTCAATCTGCCATAAAATTGCAAAGCTTCCTAAGCTTCTTTTTTTTAAGTCCGGATCAAAGAAGGTATAGAGTGCAGATAATCCCTGGGAAAGGATGTCCGTAACAGCTACAGCGACGAGTTTCCCTTCTAATCTGAATTCATAAAATGCGGTGTTGCACCATTTACTATCGAGAAATTCAAAATATCTACGAGGATCTTCATGATTCATCTCACCTTCCTCGTGGCGGGTGTGTACATATTTTTTGTACAGTTCAAAATGTTCTTCGTTGTATTCAGATTTTGCTTCTGAAACAGTGATGTCTTTGTTGCGATTCCATACTCGTTTTTGGCTACGTGTTGCAGAAAATAATTTAACGGGTATGCGTGTTGGTTTGCATTCATTGCATTCAGGGCAGTGGGGTCGGTATACGTAATTTGCACTGCGACGAAAACCATGATTAATGAGTATGCTATAGAGTGTTGTGTTCATTTCTCCTTCGGGATCTGCGAACACTGAAGCAGAAATGTGATTATCAAGATAACTACACTTTTGTTCGGTGCTGAGAAAAAATTTTAGGGAATCAATATTCATTTTATCATTATGTTACATGGCTAGTTAATTGCCAGGCGTTGTTTTCAGGACGACAAGTTATTAGATACGCAATTTGTTTTAAAAATTCCCTGCGCGGAATATTATTAGCGCCAAAATTTTCCAGGTGTGGTGACTCTACCTGACAATCGATGAGTTTATACCCCCATTGCTGAAGTTGATGGACTGCGTTTACAAAAGCAATTTTCGATGCATCTGTTTTTTTTGAGAACATGGATTCACCAAAAAATACTTGACCTATCGCAATGCCATATAGTCCACCAACCAGTTCTCCATCCAGCCATGTCTCAAATGAATGTGCGTGGCCGTCCTTATGCAGTTTTATATAAGCGTCCATCATTCCTAGGGTTATCCAAGTTTCGGGTTGATTCGGTCTCGGCTGTGCACAGGAGAATATAACTTTTGTAAAAGCTCTATCAAATGTCCATTGAAATTCTGTTTTACGCAGCGCTTTACGTAAACTGCGAGATAGAGATAATTCTTCAGGATATAAAACCATTCTTGGATCAGGTGACCACCAGAGGATAGGTTGATCATCACTAAACCAAGGGAAAATACCGTGACGATAGGCGTGGAGTATACGTTTTGAGCTTAAATCACCACCAATTGCAAGCAATCCATTAGGATCTGTTAACGCTAGTTCAGCATTGGGAAATTGCAAGCTATTATCGAATGGAGCAATGACTGCAGGTATCATATTTTTTTAAATTACCCAAGCTGATAGGTGAAACTAATCACTTTTCAACTTGGGTAAGTTTCATTTATTTTTGTGCATCAAGATTGTCGAGATACTTTTCAGCATCTAAAGCAGCCATGCAACCCGTTCCGGCGGAAGTGATTGCTTGGCGATAAATGTGGTCAGCAACATCGCCTGCAGCGTAAACACCCGGAATACTGGTTTGTGTTGCATTGCCTCGCGTGCCGCTATTTACTTTCAAATAGCCGTGCTCCATATCAAGTTGGCCTTCAAAAAGTGAAGTATTTGGCGTGTGACCGATGGCAATGAATACACCGTGAACAGCTATCTCTTGTGTTGATTCATCAGTCATGGATTTCAATCGTAGGCCGGTTACACCACTGTCGTCACCTAACACTTCATCTAGTGTATGGTTCCAGATAATTTCGACATTTCCTTTGTCTGCTTTTTCTAAAAGTTGCTTTGATAGTATCTTTTCAGAGCTGAATTTGTCGCGACGATGTATAACCGTAACTTTTGCTGCGATGTTTGAAAGATAAAGTGCTTCTTCAACAGCTGTGTTACCACCGCCAATGACAGCAACATTTTGGTTGCGGTAGAAGAATCCATCACACGTTGCACACGCAGAAACCCCGCGGCCTTTAAAGTTTTCTTCTGATTCTAATCCAAGGTAACGCGCCGATGCGCCTGTTGAAATGATGAGAGCATCGCAGGTGTAACTACCTTGGTCGCCCTTTAACGTGAATGGCCGTTGTTGTAAATTAACTTCGTTAATGTGGTCGAAAACGATTTCTGTTTCAAATCGCTCCGCATGTTTAAGCATACGAGCCATTAACTCCGGGCCCTGTACACCTTCGTTATCGCCTGGCCAGTTATCAACTTCAGTCGTTGTCATTAACTGTCCACCCTGTTCCACACCCGTGATTAAAACAGGATTCAAATTTGCACGAGAAGCATAGACAGCAGCGGAATATCCCGCTGGACCAGAACCTAGGATTAAAAGACGACAATGTTTTACTTCACTCATTATATAATGCTCCTCATTTAGATTTTATTTTGGAACATTATATAATAAATTTTATCCAATGGCGGAATCGGTTTGAGATATACCGAGGATAATAAGGAGACATGATGAAAATCGGAATACCCAAGGAAATTAAAACACTTGAAGGACGAGTGGGTTTAATACCGGCCGCATGCTCCGTATTGATTCAAGAAGGGCATGACGTTTATCTTGAAAAAGATGGAGGTTTATTGAGCGGTTACAGCAATGACGATTATATTAATACTGGTGTGCAGCTTTTGCCGGATGCAGATGCGCTCTATAAAACAGCGGAGATGATTGTAAAAGTAAAGGAGCCAATTGGACCTGAGTTGAAGAGACTTCAGTCGAATCATCTTTTATTTAGTTATTTACATCTTGCTGCAGAGATCCCTTTGATGAAAAAACTCATGGAGATCGGTTTAACTGCCGTCGGGTTTGAAACCGTAGAAGAAAACGGTCTATTACCATTGCTAGCGCCTATGAGCGATATTGCAGGAAGGCTTGCCTCACAAATTGGTACGAATTTATTGCAACGACCCAATGGTGGGAAAGGTCTATTGCTGGGCGGATTACCTGGTGCGGATCGAGGCCATGTGGTTATTATTGGCGGTGGTGTTGTTGGTTCAAATGCCGCCATAATTGCTGCTGCAACTGGTGCGAGAGTGACCGTATTTGACACTAATCGTACAAAACAAGAGCGTTTGAGAGATATTGGTCCTAATGTATCTGCGCTTTATCCATTTCCTAACTTGGTACACGATGCGGTCGTAGATGCAGATTTATTGATCGGTGCAGTGTTGATTGCCGGCGAAAAAGCACCACATGTTGTAAGCCGAGAAATGGTTAAGAATATGGAGGAGGGAAGTGTGATTGTTGATGTTGCAGTCGATCAAGGCGGATGCATAGAAACGACTCGTCCAACCACCTACGCAGAACCGACTTATGTCGAAGAGGGAGTATTACACTTTGGTGTTACGAATATGCCTGGTGCCGTTCCGCGTTCTGCATCACAAGCACTCTCCGCAAGCTTGTTACCTTATGTGTCAAAACTTGCACAAAAAGCTTGGCGCAATAATCCAGGTTTAGTAAAGGGAATCAATGTTGAGGCGGGTAAGCTGGTCCATTAACCAGTTATAGCTTTGAGACTTCTTATCGATCTCACAATTACATAAGGTATAATCTTTTCTGGCATTTAATATTCACAGGATTTTTACCTGACAGATTTATAAATGAAATTACTGGCGTAAGACGTTTTGTAATTTGAATAAGAACTATCCACGGAACGGAATATAAATCGCATATTTATTGATCGTTCATGGAAATCTGACAAAGCAAGTAGTAGGGAGAATTTGTTTGGCTAAGCAAATAGCACGCGCAAACGACGATAATGTGATTGAAGCAGAAGTGAGCCAGCTCACCACAAAACAGATACGCGGTTTACGAGAAATTGCGCTGATTTTGTTTGGGGCTTTGGCGATTTTTCTATATACCGCGCTGTACAGTTACAATGTTTCTGATCCTGCATGGTCCCATAGCACACTCTCAACTGAAGTAAGCAATTCAAGTGGCTTAGTCGGAGCATGGTTTGCTGATGTTGCGTATTTTCTATTCGGCAATATTGCCTACATTTTTCCCTTTCTTGTGCTTTTCTGGGGTTGGAAAATTTTTCGTGGTAGAAATCGTTACGATTCCAGCAATGCCGTTACAGTTATACTTGGTGTTATCGGTTTTGTCTTGCTAATTACTTCTAGCACTGGCATTGCTGCCATGCACTTTTTCGTAGAAGAAAGTATTTTACCAGCCAACAGTGGCGGGTTGTTAGGTAGTTTGGTGAGTGAAATGCTAACCAACATCTTTAATTCTACGGGCGCAACACTTTTCATGCTGGCGGCAAGTCTGGCTGGCGCGAGCTTGTTTGGACTATCTTGGCTGCGTTTAATGGATGTTACTGGCAGAATCTTAGTGCAAGGCTTTATCGGTATACGTAAACGGGCAAAAGAACGGAAGATTGCCAAACAGGCAAAGCAGGAAAGAAAGATTATTATCGATACTGAAAAAGCGAAGGTATTTGATCGTAAAGGTCCTGTGATTAAAAAGCCGAGCAAGCAGGCCGCTCAAAAGAGTGCCCGTGCTTTAAAAGAAAAGCAGATACCGCTGTTCAGAGAATCAAAATCCAATAGTAGTCTGCCCGCACTTTCACTCTTAGACCTACCAACAGAAATGAAAAAGAAAATGTCGCCAGAAGCGTTGGAAGCAATGGCACGCTTGCTTGAGATAAAGCTGAAAGAATTTAATATTGATGCTCAGGTTGTTGAAGTGTTACCTGGACCTGTTGTTACACGCTATGAATTGCAACCAGCGCCTGGTGTGAAAGGATCGCAGATTATTAATCTGGCAAAAGATCTGGCGCGAAGTTTATCGGTTATCTCTGTTCGTGTTGTAGATGTGATTCCCGGGAAATCGGTTATCGGCATCGAGATTCCCAACGAATATCGTGAGATGGTACGCTTGATTGAGATTCTTCAATCTAAAAAATATGAGAGTTCAGCATCTCCTCTGACTCTTGCTCTGGGGAAAGATATTAGTGGTAATCCGGTGGTAGCGGATTTAGCAAAAATGCCTCATTTATTAGTTGCAGGTACCACAGGCTCTGGTAAATCGGTAGCAGTGAATGCCATGGTGTTAAGTATTCTCTATAACTCAACGCCAGATGATGTGCGAATGATTATGATCGATCCAAAAATGTTGGAGCTTTCGATCTATGATGGCATCCCTCATTTATTATCTCCAGTTGTGACCGACATGAAAGATGCTTCCAGCGCCTTACGCTGGTGTGTTGCTGAGATGGAACGACGATATAAAGTCATGTCTGCCCTCGGTGTACGAAATTTGGCAGGTTATAATCGCAAGGTCAAAGAGGCGATTGAGGAAGAAGAACCCATAAAAGATCCTCTTTACAATCCTGAAAGCGACGAACCACAAGGCACGCTAGAGCCATTACCTTTTATTGTTGTGATCGTGGATGAACTGGCCGACATGATGATGGTGGTGGGGAAAAAAGTCGAAGAGTTAATTGCTCGACTTGCACAAAAAGCCCGTGCCTCTGGAATTCACTTGATGCTTGCTACTCAACGACCTTCAGTTGATGTTTTAACGGGCTTGATTAAAGCGAATATACCGACGCGTATTGCATTCCAGGTTTCATCTAAAATAGATTCTCGAACTGTTCTCGATCAAATGGGCGCAGAACAATTATTGGGGCATGGTGACATGCTCTATCTTGCTCCTGGGACTGGTATGCCCACTCGTGTACATGGTGCCTTTGTTGATGACCCTGAAGTACACCGGGTCGTTGCAGATATTAAATCGCGAGGCGAACCTAATTATAATGACTCTATTCTGGAAGGCGATCAGATTGCTGACATAGGAATGGGTGCGTCTGACTCAGGGCCAGTTAGCGACGATCCTGAAAAAGATCCGCTTTACGATGAAGCAGTACAAATTGTCATTGAAACGCGGAAAGCTTCTATATCTGGTGTGCAGCGAAGATTGAAAATTGGCTACAACCGTGCAGCACGTATGGTAGAAGCCATGGAGGCATCAGGGATAGTGTCTTCACCTAATCACAATGGCCAACGAGAAGTTATTTCTAAAAATAATTAACTTCTGAACTCAAAGGAAAAAATGAAACAGATGATCAAAAGTATTGTTGCCGGCAGTTTGTTGGTAGTCAGTAGTTCCCTACTAGCCGGAGATGCGAGTGAAGTTCTGGATAATTTTTTTAAAGGGTTGAAAACGTTTACTTCTGACTTTGAACAAGTCATCGAAAATTCACAACTAAGCACGGTGGAAGTGAGTGGCGGACAGCTTTGGATTTCAAGACCTGGTAAGTTTCGTTGGGATTATACAAAACCTTTTATTCAGGAAATTGTTTCAGACGGAAACAAAATTTGGATCTATGATGCAGATCTTGAACAAGTGACTGTTAAAACGGTTAGCAGTACATTAGGCAACACGCCAGCTGTTTTATTGAGTGATGATAAACCCTTGAGCGATACATTTACAATCCAATCATTGGGTGAAACTGCGGGCCTTTCCTGGGTAGAATTGCTGCCTAAAGACAGTGATGCTGGTTTTACCTCAATCAAATTAGCCTTCAAAGATAAAAACTTGTCTGAAATGATGTTGCTCGATAATCTAGGTCAGATAACACAGCTTCGATTTTCATCGATTAAACGTAATCCGTTTGTTGATGCTTCACGTTTTCAGTTCAAAGCGCCACCGGGTGCTGATATTTTTGATACATCCAGTTCTGAATAATGCAGGATTTGTTTGATCAGGCGGAGTCACAGCATGAGCCTTTAGCTGCACGTATGCGGCCTAAAATAGTCGATGAGTTTTTTGGGCAACAACATTTGTTAGCGCCTGGTAAATTGTTAAGGCGTGCAATCGATGAAAGCCGTTTACACTCGATGATTTTATGGGGGCCGCCAGGTGTTGGTAAAACAACTTTAGCGAATTTGATTGCAGAAAATTGTCAGGTTCACCTGCAAATGCTTTCTGCTGTTTTTTCTGGCGTGAAAGATATTCGTGCTGCCGTTCAGCAGGCGAAAATTAATCGACAACAGACTGGAAAACAAACACTACTTTTTGTAGATGAGATTCATCGTTTTTCTAAGTCGCAACAAGATGCGTTTCTTCCCTATGTTGAAGATGGAACTGTCGTATTCATTGGGGCTACCACTGAAAACCCTTCATTTGAACTCAATAATGCGTTGCTTTCGCGTGCACGCGTCTATGTATTAACGTCTCTAACTGATGAAGATATCGCGGGTGTGCTTCAGCGAGCCTTAAAAGATAAGGATCGCGGTTATGGTGGTAAAACTATCACAATATCGGACGCGCAATTGATGCAGCTTGCACAGGCTGCTGATGGAGACGCGAGGCGTTCTCTCAATCTTTTGGAAAATTTGGTTGAACTGGTTGATGAGAGGAGTGTTACAGATGATGACATTCAGCAAACTATACATGGCAGTGTAAAGCGTTACGATAAAGGCGGTGATATTTATTATGATCAAATATCTGCGCTTCACAAATCTGTTCGAGGTTCCTCACCTGATGGAGCACTTTATTGGTATGCGAGAATGTTGGATGCAGGTTGTGACCCGCTTTATATCGCTCGTCGATTAGTCGCGATTGCTTCTGAAGATATTGGTAACGCCGATCCACGAGCTTTAGAAATTGCTCTCAATGCTTGGGATGCTTTTGTTAGGTTAGGCCCTGCCGAAGGTGAGAGGGCTATTGCACATGCCGTAGTCTATTGTTCTTGTGCACCCAAGAGTAATTCAGTTTATATGGCTTTTAATGCCGCTAAAAAACTGGTTACAGAAACCGCTTCTTACGAAGTACCTTACCATCTACGGAATGCACCAACAAAACTGATGGATAACTTAGGTTACGGTGCAGAGTATCGTTATGCACACAATGAAGAGGGTGCCTATGCGGCTGGTGAAAACTATTTTCCTGAGGAATTAAAGGATGTGATTTTTTACCAGCCAGGTGAGCGAGGTTTGGAAACAAAAATAAAAGCCCGCTTAGAATATTTGAAAAATCTAGATGCCACTAGTACGGAAAAACGTTATAGCAAGTAAGTTACAGGGCAGATTTGATGCGACCAAGAATGACTCTTCCCTCATGGCGAGATCCGGTTTGGCTGTTTGCCATTATTATAGGGCCAGTTTTTTGGTTATTTTATTCTCAAGTCGTACAGCCAGTTCAATTTGATAGCAATACCTATCCTCTTTCCGAATTAATTTTAGTTATTCTCGTTTATCCCGTTCTGGAAGAAATTGTTTTTAGAGGATTGATTCAAACCGAATTAATTTCAAGATCGTTATTTCAAAAGCAATTATTCACCATAAGTTTAGCGAATTGGCTGACTAGTCTGCTGTTTTCACTATTTCACTTGATCAATCATGAGCCAGTGTGGGCTGCTTTAGTCTTTTTCCCTTCAATTTTGTTTGGGTATTTGCGGGATAGGTATGATGCGACATCACCCTCAGTAGTGCTGCATATTTACTATAATACTGGATTTTCTCTATTATTTACTTTGTAACTGATTGATTCATCAAGGCGGATATTTAATCCGGTTAAATTGATACGATATTTTGTTTTAAATATCATATTATTAATCAAAAAAAACTTACACTCTGGACTATGCTAAAAATATTACGTATGAATATTTCGATTAGGTGTGCATGTGAGTTATACTATCTAACTTATTGAATATTCTAGGAAAAAAATAAAGGAGTGTTATGCCAAGGGTAATCCCCTGGGGAGCGTGGAAGTATTTCCTCGTTATGATTACTATTCAATCATAGCGTTTAATGGCAGCCGATGAGGCTTATTAGTGGTTTCTTATTAAGATCATTACCTTTATTACCTATTTGGAATAGAAATTTTTCAAGAATTGTGACTTACATCATACATAACTTGAATATTGCAAGTTTTAATTACCTTCTGAGCTAAATTATTTTGATGAATTTATTGTATTTTTTTAAGTTGTCCAATGATTGTTCGAACTAGTAAGCAATAGGTTCTAATTCACCAACATATTGTAGTTGAAATGGTTTTTACCATACTAGTAATGGTAAAATAATAAGGTAAATACTCTTTAAGTGAGACAGATTTCACGTGTACGAGAAATATTATCAACTTAGTAACTTACCATTCAGGCTGAGTCCAGATCCTAGCATTTTCTTTGGGAGCAAAGGGCATAACAGAGCGCTTTCTTATCTTCGTTATGGTTTGGCTCAGAAAGAAGGGTTTATTGTTATTACCGGTGCGCCGGGCACAGGTAAAACAACAATAGCTCGTTCTCTTTTGGAGGAGATTGGGAAAGAAAAAATTGTTGTGGCAGAACTCAATACAACACATTTGCAAGCTGAAGATGTTTTACGCATGGTTGCAGCATCTTTCAGACTTGAGCACGAAAATGCTCCTAAAGCGACAATTTTAAAACGTTTGGAAGCTTTCTGCACTTCACGTTTTAAAGCGGGTTACCATGTTTTACTTTTAGTGGATGAATCGCAAAATTTACCGCCAGAATCTTTGGAAGAGCTGCGCATGTTGTCCAACTTTTATTTGGGAAAAGATGCACTCATTCAGATCTTTCTTTTAGGACAGCAACAGTTTCGAGATAATTTATACTCCAAAGAAATGGAGCAGCTTCGTCAACGTGTGGTTGCTTCTTGTCATTTGGAGCCGCTTAATATTACCGAAACACGTGAATATATTGAATTTCGTTTGAAGTGTGTTGGCTGGGAAGGCGACCCAAATATAAGTGATAGAGCTTTTGCTAGAATATACTTTTATACCAAAGGCGTTCCTCGCCGTATCAATACTTTTTGCGATCGTTTATTTTTATTTGGTGCCATTGAAGAAATTCACCTTTTTCAAGATGAACATATAAAAGAAGTTGCCAAAGAACTTGCATATGAAGTTTCCGCAGAAGGCGTTAAGTTAGAAGAAATAAGTCCTGAAGATATTTTGTCTGATGGGAATATTGCCCCAGGCTCTGTGAAGCTTGAAAAATCAGTAGAATCAGAACGTGAATTAGTGCTTGATACGCAGCAACTTCAGAAGTTCTCTGATGAAGCGAAAGTGGAAGATAGCGATGACCAAGGTGGAGATTTTACGGTATCTAGTAGAGGGAGTGATAATTCTGGGCTCGACAGTTTTTATCCTGCATCGGAAACTACCAGTGAAATACCAGTGCTTGAACATGAAAATATTCTTCAGTTTAATGGAAGGGATAATACCGCGAGAAGTATTGACGCAGCGTCTCAAGCCGCATCCATTACTAACATCCATCAAGCTAGAAACATCTCTCCAAGTTGGTGGGAATTGCTGTCTGTTTGTATTGAATATTATAAACAACCTGCAAAGTATCGTAGTGTATCAGTAGATAGTCATGCTTTAGACGGTATAGGTGAATTGCTACAAGTAGCTACGGGAAAGAAAGAAATTCCTGATTATGTGCGCACTGGCATTATAGAAAATATAACCGATAGTGAAATTAAAGACGCGATTCGATTGTATATTCAAAACGTATTGCTGTGCCGTAATTCTGATTATTATCGCCGACTGGGTGTGAGTAATAATGCGAGTATGGAACTCATTAAAGCCCACTATAAGCACATGTTTGCTCTATTTCAGCCTGACGCTGAAGGCCAGTCAAGCGAGTGGGATGAAATATATACCCGGCGAATTAATCAAGCTTATGGAACCCTGCGTTCCGTAGAAAAGCGACAAGACTATGATCAATTTCTTGCATCGCGAAGCAGAGTGACTAAGACACAAGATATTCCAAGCAAGCAATTTGATCATAGTGACGATTCCGATACAGAAAGATTGAATATATCAGAAGATAATTCAACTGACCAAAGTGCATTTACTACGGCAAACAATTTAAATGCAAAATTGCATGAACGGAAACCCAAAAGGTCACTTGTCATATCTTTATCAGTAATGTTGTTCGGTGGCTTGGTAGCAATTTATCTGTATCAGCCAGAGATGAAGAAGCTTATTGCTTTTGGAGGGGGGGGAAGTGAAGTCAATGAATCATTGATTCAAACAGCTACTGAATCTGCCGAGCTGGAGAAAATTCTAGAGCCTGTTGAATCAAAATTAGATCCTAAAGTAAATACGCTTAAAGAAATAGCATCTGCAGTGGAAGAGACTTTTATAAAGAATAATGACAGTGATTTATTGACTGATGTTTCGAAATCGTTAACCTCAGAGTCAAAGTCACCTGTAAAACAAATGCTGCAAGCGAGAATAGAACAAGCTCCTGAAACTGTTTTTGCTGGTGAAAAGGGGCATACGGTAGATATTAGTTCGCGAGCAGTTCTCAGTGGAGAAAAGTCGGCGATGCTATCTACAGCGCCTGTGTCGGTAGTGAATAGTGAAGCTGTAAATAAGATTTCATATACTGAATTAAAATCATTTGTTACCGATTTTTCTATCGCTTACGAAGAAGGAAATTTAAATGATTTGATGCGTTTTTTCACTAAGAACGCAGTTGTCAACAACACCAAAAGTAAAAAAGCAATTAAAGCGGATTATGCTTCTTTATTCTCTTCCACGGATATGCGTGTAATTGATTTGCATGGGGTAAGTTGGGAAATTAAGAATCAAAAAGCGATTGGTCAAGGCGAGTTTTTGATTACTGTATTAAAAAAGGGCGCGGAGACAATGAAAAACTTTTCTGGAACTATCAAGTTGGAAGTGACGAAGTCAAAGGGTAAAGTGCGGTTAGCGGGTATGAAACATACCTACAGTCTTGAGAATTAGGAAGCTTTCTGTTGATATAAAAAAACGGCCTAGATAGGCCGTTTTTTTATGGTGGTTCAATTTAGTGTTTAATCTCGGTTTTTGTTGTTTGAATAATCTCGCCATTATTATCAACAGTTTCCAATACAGTGCTAAAGCCCCACAGACGAGTAAGATGTTTTAATACCTCATCTAACGTACCAGCAAGTGGTTTCCGGTTATATTGGTAGTGGCGGAGCGTTAATGTCCTATCTCCTCGCACGTCCACATTATATATCTGGATGTTTGGCTCTATGCTACCTAGATTGTATTGGTCAGCTAGAATATGCCTTACTTTTTGATAACCAGTGGTGTTGTGAATAGCATTGACTTCGATGTGAGCTTCATCGTCATCATCGTTGAGGCCGAATAACCGCATCTGTCTTATTATTCGAGGTGAGAGATATTGGGATATAAAACTTTCATCTTTGAAGTTTCTCATGGCAAAATCCATTGTTTCTAACCAATCTGTATCGACAAGCTCAGGAAACCATTCACGGTCTTCAGTTGTTGGATTCTCACAGATATTTCTTATATCGCTCATTACAGAAAATCCCAATGCATAAGGGTTTAAGCCATTATAGTAAGGACTATCGAAACCTGGTTGCTTAATGACATTAGTATGTGACTGGAGAAACTCTAACATATAACCATCGTTAATCAGTCCTTCATCATACATTTGATTAAGGATTGTGTAATGCCAAAAAGTAGCCCAACCCTCATTCATAACTTTTGTCTGTTTCTGTGGGTAGAAATACTGAGATATTTTTCGAACAATACGGATGATCTCACGTTGCCATGGCTCCAATAGTGGGGCGTTTTTTTCAATAAAATAGAGTATATTTTCTTGAGGGTCTAATGGAAATCTCCTTTCAACTTCCTCAGTTTTTGTGTCGTAATAATTGGGAATTGTTCGCCATAATTCGTTAATTTGCTGTTGTAAATATGCTTCTCTATCTTTTTGGCGAATTTGCTCTTCTTTCATAGAGAGCTGTTCTGGTCGTTTGTACCGATCCACACCAAAGTTCATTAACGCATGACAGGAGTCTAGTATATTTTCAACAGCATCAACACCGTATCGTTGCTCACATTCTTTGATGTAGTTCTTGGAGAAGAGTAAATAATCAATTATTGCATCTGCTGATGTCCACTGCTCGAACAGATAATTACCCTTGAAAAAAGAGTTGTGTCCATATGCTGCATGCGCTATCACCAATGCTTGCATGAGCATGGTGTTCTCTTCCATTAAGTAGGAGATGCAAGGATTAGAGTTTATGACAATTTCATAGGCTAATCCCATTTGCCCTCTACGATACTTTTTTTCAGTATCCATGAAGTTTTTGCCATATGACCAGTGGTGATAACCGATAGGCATACCTGAAGAAGCGTAAGCATCCATCATTTGCTCAGCACTGATAACTTCGATTTGATTAGGATAGGTATCGAGTTTGAAGTTTTTAGCAATTCTTGCTATTTCATGATCATACGTATCAAGAAGCTCAAAAGTCCACTCAGAAGAAGTAGATAACGGTTTTCTTTTTTTCATCTGCTTACCTATTTTTTAGGATGCTGATTTCAATTCGTCTTTTTTCTTAAACAAATTACGTAGCACTGGGAATATGTCCGAAACTTCAACAATTTTTCTCATCGCAAAGTTTGAAAAGCTCTGTTCTACTTTTTCATATTCATGCCATAAGCTTTGATGGTTATCAGGTGTGATTTCTACGTAAGAATAATATTGCACAAGCGGCATTATTTTCTCTGAGAGAATTTCTCTGCATGCGGGAGAGTCATCATACCAGTTGTCACCATCCGAGGCTTGAGCAATATAAATATTCCAGTCATTGGTCGGGTAGCGGGTTGAAGCAATCTCATGCATAAGCTTTAGCGCGCTTGAAACAACCGTGCCGCCTGTTTCACGGGAGTAAAAGAACTCTTGCTCTGTGACTTCTTTGGCCGTGGTATGATGGCTGATAAAAACTAACTCGATTTTTTCATAATTACGAGTGAGGAAAAGGTAGAGCAGAATGAAAAAGCGTTTTGCGATCTCTTTTTTCGATTGATCCATGGAGCCTGAAACATCCATGACACAAAACATAACAGCTTGAGTCGTAGGCTTCGGTACGTCAACATGATTGTTGTAACGTAAATCAAATTCATCAATATAGGGGACCGATTTGATTTTTTTTTCGAGGAAAACAATTTGTTCTTTAAGAGCTTCAATCTTGGCAGTGTTGCTTGAAGTGTCTTTTAGAAGTTCCTCTAAATCCTCCTGACATTCTTTCAACTCTCGCTTATAGGGCGTCCTCAGTGCAATGCGTCGTGCATGCGCGTTTCGCAGGGAGCGTACAACATTAATGTTAGCAGGGATGCCATTTGCTTTAAATCCGGCTCTTGACTTCTTTTTATCATATATGGTGGTAACCTGTGTTTTTACCAGATTAGGGAGTTCCATATCTTCAAAAAAGAAATCCATAAATTCTTCTTTGCTGATTTCGAAAACAAATTCGTCTTGACCGTCTCCCGAATCTGATGCTTGATTCCCTTGGCCCTTTCCGCTTTTTTGTTGGGGACGCTTGATTTTATCACCAGGAACAAACTCTTTATTCCCAGGGTGGATCATTTCACGTTTCCCACCCTGGCCATGATAGATTATCGGTTCAGATATATCTTTCGCAGGTATAGAAATAGATTCTCCACTTTCTATATCGGTGATGCTGCGGTTAGATATGGCATCGGTTACCGCTTTCTTTATTTGCGATTTGTAACGTTTTAAGAAGCGCTGACGATTAACCGCACTCTTGTTCTTTGCGTTAATACGCTTGTCTATTAGTCGAGTCATATTACAACCCTTCTATTATGAAGATTTTCTAACGCGCAAATACCATTCACAAAGTAATCTGACTTGCTTAGCTGTGTAGCTTTTACCTTTCATGCGGTTGATAAAGTCTTCGTGTTTTTTCTTATCATCTGTAGATGATTTTGCATTGAACGAGATAACCGGAAGCAGTTCCTCTGTATTTGAGAACATTTTCTTCTCAATAACATTGCGAAGTTTTTCGTAACTGCTCCAAACTGGATTTTTACCTTTGTTATTTGCCCTAGCACGGAGCACAAAGTTTACGATTTCGTTACGGAAGTCTTTGGGATTGCTGATGCCCGCTGGCTTTTCAATTTTCTCAAGTTCTTCGTTTAATGAAGCACGACTAAATATTTCACCCGTATCTGGGTCGCGGTAGTCTTCATCTTGAATCCAGTAATCTGCATAAGTAACATAGCGATCAAAGATGTTTTGACCATATTCTGAGTAGGATTCAAGATATGCTGTTTGAATTTCTTTACCAATAAATTCAACATATTGTGGAACCAGGAATCCTTTAATGGAGGATAAGTATTTTTCTTCGAGTTCCGGTGGAAACTGTTCTTGCTCTATCTGTTGTTCCAGTACGTAGAGAAGATGAACTGGATTTGCTGCCACTTCAGAACTGTCATAATTAAAAACACGTGAAAGAATTTTAAATGCAAAACGGGTAGATAGACCATTCATGCCTTCATCGACACCAGCGTAATCGCGATATTCTTGATAGGATTTTGCATTCGGGTCAGTATCTTTCAGGTTTTCACCATCGTATACCCGCATTTTGGAAGTTAAGCTTGAGTTTTCTGGCTCTTTCAAACGCGATAGAACGGCAAATTCTGCCATCATTTTTAGTGTGTCAGGTGCGCATGGAGCATTAGATAAAGAACTGTTTTTTAGTAATTTTTCATATATTTTGACTTCGTCAGAAACACGTAAACAATAAGGGACTTTAACAATATAAATCCTATCTAAAAATGCTTCGTTGTTTTTGTTGTTTTTAAAAGTCACCCATTCTGATTCGTTAGAGTGAGCGAGAATGACTCCATCAAATGGAATGGCAGAAAGACCTTCAGTGCCTTTGTAATTGCCTTCTTGTGTAGCAGTTAGTAGAGGGTGAAGCACTTTGATTGGTGCTTTAAACATCTCTACAAACTCTAGTAGGCCTTGATTAGCAAGACAAAGGCCGCCAGAATAACTGTAAGCATCGGGGTCATCTTGAGAAAATTCTTCAAGTTTTCGGATATCAATTTTACCTACGAGCGACGAAATATCCTGATTATTTTCATCACCTGGTTCAGTTTTAGCGATAGCAATTTGCTCAAGAACAGAGGGACGAATTTTTACAACTTTGAATTTAGTGATGTCTCCATTGAATTCGTGAAGACGTTTTACTGCCCATGGGGACATTAGTCCGGTTAAATAGCGAGACGATATTCCGTAATCTTCTTCTAATATTTGAGCATCTTCTGAAGGGGAGAATAGACCTAACGGTGATTCATGGACAGGGGAGTCTTGTATCGCATAGAACGATTCTTTTTGCATGAGTGATTTTAGCTTTTCGGCTAATGAAGATTTTCCTCCACCAACGGGGCCGAGAAGATAAAGAACTTGTTTCTTCTCTTCCAATCCTTGCGCGGCATGTTTAAAGTAAGAGACGATCTTTTCGATTGTGTCTTCCATTCCATGGAAATCTTTAAACGCAGGGTAGCGTTTAATTATTCGATTGGAGAACAAGCGACTGTAACGTGGGTCTGTTCTTGTATCAAAATGCTCTGGCTCTCCGATGGCTTTTAACATGCGTTCAGCAGCTGAAGCATATACATCGGGGTTGCTCTTACAAAGCTCTAAATACTCTTGGATGCTCATCGTTTCTTCTTGAGAGTCATCAAAACGTTCTTTGTATTGTCTGAATATGCTCATAATAGGCTACCTCTAAAGTTGCTAGCCGAATTGAAAAACGTACGACTAATTTTTGTAGATTCAACACAGTTTACGGAGCAATAACCAAGCCAGAAGAGTGTGTGTTTGAATCTAATGCTACAAAACAAGGTGACTGATTTTGTTGCATTTTTGTACCTGTTTATTAGACATTGATGCAAGAGGTATGTTTCTCTAAAAGATTGAAATATTGATGAAATGGGATAGTAAATGGTGAAATATCTCTCATTTTTCAAACGTGAACTTCAATGCGTTATTAGAAATAATTACCTGATAAAAATGAATATTCAAAAGAGAAAGAGTGTCTTAAATGATTTGCGATGTATTGAATTGCGCTTACCCAAATAAAATTAATGAGGGTGAATAAATTTTCATATTTGCGCTGAGCTTTAATTTATTCTTGAATAGTAAATGCAGGAGAGGAATGAAGAGTGAAATTTCACTAATTAATGTTATTTCAATTAATCTTAAAAATGCTGTTGGTTTTCTTTTAAAAATTTTTCAGACAAATTCTTCGCCATCTTGCAATGTGTTTTGTCAATAGATTGTCACAAAATTAATCCCTATAAGCAGAGGAGGATAGTGTGAAAATACCGTTGCAAATATCTACTCGAAAACTTTCACTTTCAAATGTTGCATTAAATGTAATCAGATCAAAATCGAAAAAGCTAGAAAAATTTTATGACCAAATAATCGCTTGTCGCATTATGGTTGAAGCTCCACACAAGCATAAATCCCAAGGTTCACTCTATAATGTAAGCATCGATATTTCAGTTCCTGGTGCAGATTTGGCGGTAAAAAGAGAAGCAAACGAAGATGTTTATATAGCAATTCGTGATGCTTTTGATTCTGCTCGACGTCAATTATTACACTATAGTCGAAGAAAAAATAAAAAACATATGGTTAATTCAAGAGAGTATTCTACTACCTCTATTTCCGTTGTTGATAAAGAGTTAGAGATGAATTTTTTGAGCAATATGGAAACTATCTCTATTTCTGATGTTGAGTACGATAAAGTAGCACACAATTATTAGTGGTTTGGTATTGAAACCAAAATAAGTTAATTGACATGTTCCCGAGGAGAGTTTCTTGCTCTCCTCAAACTTTTTGCCACAAAAACCAATCTTAGTATTTTGCAAGAAAACTCCTTTGTATAACGCAAAAGTCTCTTGTAAATTCAATATTAATTCGAAAACTCTCTTCAAGTGATTAATAACATTATCTATTCCGAATTGGTTAAAGTTAACGCATGAATTTGTCGAAATGTTAGCAAGCAAGGCAATAAATGGCAGTTCATAATGGCAAGTAATCCCTATAAAAACGTGAGATCTGATGAATCAGATGCGATGATTGTAAAACATGCACCTTTAGTAAAAAGAATTGCATACCATTTAATGGCACGACTCCCTTCCTCAGTTGTTGTTGATGACTTGATTCAAGCTGGCATGGTGGGTTTGCTCGAAGCTTCTCGAAATTATAAACCAGATTTAGGTGCGAGTTTCGAGACATATTCAGGAATTCGTATTCGTGGTGCTATGCTAGATGAGCTACGGCGAAACGATTGGGCGCCAAAATCAGTGCATCGTAAAACACGGGAAATGGCAAAAGTTGTGCGCGAAATAGAAGCACGTACTGGTCGAGATGCGAGGGATGATGAAGTAGCGAAAAAGATGGAAATCACAATCGATGAATATTATAAAATATTACAAGACTCCAGTAACACAAGAATATATGGGTTGGAAGAGCTCGGGGTGGATGATGATGCGATCGAGCTGGGATTGACTGACCGAAATACTGGTCCGTTTGAATCAATTTCCAGCGAGAGGTTTAAAGGTAAATTAACAGAAGCGATTGCAGGCCTTCCTGAAAGAGAAAAAATGGTTGTTACTTTATATTACGACTCTGAATTGAATTTGAGAGAAATTGGCTCTGTGCTAGGTGTTAGTGAATCAAGAATCAGTCAACTGTTAAGCCAGGCGATGATTCGCTTAAGGGCTCGTATGAAAGAGTGGATTGGCAGGGA
Organism: uncultured Ectothiorhodospiraceae bacterium; assembly: GCA_945787715.1. GTDB lineage: Bacteria > Pseudomonadota > Gammaproteobacteria > S012-40 > S012-40 > CALZJE01. Next base: position 32,256 of record CALZJE010000008.1, read on the forward strand.
ATAGAACGTTCTATTGATTATACGCCATTATCGATTTCAAATTATGTGCTTCTAATCTCTCATGTCGTATTTTGGTAAAGTCAATGAAAGTGAGAAATATATTTGCATACCAAAATAAAAAATAAATTTCTGGTGTAAAATGCAATATTCTGGTTGGAAAATTGCGTACATAAATGCCCTGAGTGTTTATGATAGCACTCACATTTTTCGAATTAAAAAGATATTATTTTTGTAAATGATGCGTTAAAATTATTACCCTTCCTAATTTAATTTATAGAAGAATTTTGTGATTGTTTCGGTTAGATATGATTAATATACACAAAGAAAATTCTCAAGAATTATACGAAGATAATTTCTTGCGTATTCGTACACTATTGCCTGACTTACAAATATTTGAACACGTGACTTTATCAAGCGAAGATCACTACGTTCAGCTATGTGTTGATGTGTTAGAGCGTACGCCGTATACAATGCTTCTCAGTTTTTCATCACGTTATGGTGCGCAATATCAGCATGTGCCGGAAACGAAAATTCAAGTCAGGATGTATTATGATGCGGAGGTGGCTGAAGTGTTAACCGTGCAGGGTCATCGTCATATTAGACCTCATTATAAATATCCTAACACAAGGATGTATGTTCCTGATGAGAAAAAACAGGGCAATCATTTACTCACTGAAATGTTGCTTTTCTGTGTTAAGAATAATTATAAAAAATCCTACCTGGATCAGCCCATCGTTATGAACAATTAATTGTTATTCAAACAATTAACCACCTCTAGTTGTGATCTTTTTAGTAATAATATCGTCGTACTGATTCCTTAGCTTCTTATATGTAAATATCCATTGGACACACACGCCTGTGTCGCCTATAGCATGTACTATTGGTGTTTTTGGTTGATAGTTCCAGATGCAATCTAACGTTTATATCAGTATAAACGTACCTGCGCGCATCTTAAGGTTGGACCGTGTTATAAACATTTTACGTTTAATTATATTGGATAATCTCTAATTTCTGTCGGTATCCTCCTTAATACTGAGATTTGATTGGTACAAAGAAAGATCATCAGTTGGCTGTATAGATGTTTCACTTTGTATTGTGAATGATTTCACGTTTTTTCTGTTGTGCGTTCTAAAATAAGATATAGGAGGGACGTAAAAGGTTGTAAGTAACAGTGTTACGAAACTTGTAATCGGGAGAATAATGATGGGTAGGGTTTACTATAAAGATGGTCCTAATGGTGTTCCAAATGAACATCTGACAGCTGAAGATACACAATATAATGATCCAGCGTCTTTACATATTACGGAAGAGTGGGACACCATAATGGAAGATTTTTTGGATGATTTTGATGATTATCAAGATGTGAATTTTCCTGCATCTGATGATGATATTTGAAAAATGAGCGCATAGTTATTTAACGATTGAAACTATGCGCTTTCTTTGTTTTTTATTTCGTTGAGTAGGCTCATCATGGCTAACGCTGCATTTGAAGCTGTGCGTTGTCGATGTTGCACATAACCAAGCTTACGAGATAACGAGAAATGCGGAATATCTAATACCGTTAAATCTTCGTCTATCATTGTACATGGCAATACACTCCAGCCTAAGCCCACAGACACCATCATCTTAATTGTTTCCAGATAATTTGTTGATAACTTGGTTGTAACAGTTAAGCCAGTGTCGAGAAATAGCTTATCAATAATTTGATAGGTATATGTGCCTTTTTCTGGTAATAATGCGTTGAATTTGGTGAGTGCCTTCAGATCAATATTTTTCTGTGCTGCTAATGCATGATTATTTCCAACCACCGCTCGCATATCATCTACCCAAATTAACTTTGTTATTAGGGCATCTGATGAGGAGAGTGGGAGAGTGATAATTCCCATATCCAATTCCGCTTGTTGTACTTTTTCACAAACTTGCTCCGAACTCATAAAATGGAGTTCTAATTCTACATTGTTATGGCGTTGTCCAAACTCACGAAGAACTGGCGGCAAATGGTGTAGCCCAATATGATGGCTTGTTCCCAATCGAAGAATACCTTCGATTTTTCCTCCAATATTGTTAGCTAGAAGTGCTGCTTCTTCAATCGTCTCAAGTATGTGTTTGCATTTAGGTAATAGAATCTGGCCTGTTTCTGTCAGAATGATTTTCCTTCCTAGGCGATCAAACAGCTTTTCAGATAAGTTTTCTTCAAGTATTGCGATGCGTTTGCTTATTGCGGGTTGAGTAATACGGAGGGATTCAGCTGCTTTACTAAAAGAACCATATTCCGCAATGCTTGTGAAAGCTCTTATGCTTGGGATGTCATCAAAGGGGAGCATAATATTAGATATTCCAATTTAGCATGTGACTTATTAATAATATGAATTTGAGTTATGTGAGTCAACTGTTTAGACTCTTAGTTGCTTAAGTTTCGGAGTTCAAATTTTCTTAAATAGCTGCAATAAACATGGTGTATGTACAATATGAAAGCATCGGCAGCATGGATGCTGCCGTCGAGCTTACACGGAAGTATTCACAGCGAGCTAGTTAGAATTAACGATAGAGGACATTTTGATGGCAGGAAAAACATTATACGACAAGTTATGGGATTCTCATGTTGTGCGGAAAGAGGAAGATGGGACAACATTATTATATATCGACCGTCAACTTGTCCACGAAGTGACTTCTCCCCAGGCATTTGAAGGATTACGTATCGCAAATAGAAAGCCGTGGCGAAAAAGCGCTAATTTAGCCACTGCGGATCATAATGTTCCTACTACAGGATTAGATAAGGGCATTACTGATCCGGTGGCGAAAATCCAGGTGGAGACGCTTTCCAAGAATTGTAAAAGCTTTGATATTCAAGAGTTTGGTATGGGAGATGTGCGTCAGGGTATTGTTCATGTCATGGGCCCGGAGCAAGGTGCGACGCTTCCTGGAATGACGGTAGTTTGTGGTGATTCACATACCTCAACTCACGGTGCTTTTGGGGCATTGGCGCATGGAATTGGAACATCAGAAGTTGAACATGTTTTGGCCACTCAATGCCTGATTCAGAAAAAATCCAAAAACATGCTAATTGAAGTCAATGGAGAGCTTAATCCAGGAGTGAGCGCCAAGGATGTTGTGTTGGCTATTATTGGAAAAGTTGGTACAGCAGGTGGAACAGGATATGCCATTGAATTTGGCGGCTCGGCAATTCGGTCTTTGAGTGTAGAAGGGCGTATGACAGTGTGTAATATGGCTATAGAAGCTGGTGCACGCTCGGGAATTATCGCAGTGGATGATAAGACTATTGAGTATTTTAAAGATCGCCCCTTTTCACCTAAAGGTAGTGATTGGGCGAAAGCTGTTGACGCATGGATAGAGCTGCATAGTGATGTTGGTGCACATTTTGATCAAGTGATTAAAATGGATGCGAGCGAGATTCAACCACAAGTTACTTGGGGTACATCGCCTGAAATGGTGGTAGATATTAATGCTTCGGTTCCTGATCCTGATAAAGAATCTGATCCTGTGAAAAAAGAGGGCATGAAAGCGGCGCTTGTCTATATGGGATTGGAAGCAAATACACCAATTTCTGAAATTGCAGTAGATAAGGTGTTCATTGGTTCATGCACAAACTCGCGTATTGAAGATTTGCGTGCTGCTGCAGAAGTGGCGAATGGCCGGAAAGTAGCAAAGAACATAAAATTGGCGATGGTTGTCCCTGGTTCTGGTTTAGTGAAAACGCAAGCTGAACAGGAGGGTTTGGATCAAATATTTATCAAGGCAGGTTTTGAATGGCGTGCTCCAGGTTGTTCAATGTGTTTAGCAATGAATGCGGATCGATTGGAGCCAAAAGAACGTTGTGCCTCAACCTCAAATCGCAACTTCGAGGGGCGTCAGGGTAATGGTGGGCGCACCCATTTGGTAAGCCCTGCAATGGCTGCTGCAGCAGCTGTCAATGGTCATTTTATTAACGTAAACGATTTATAAGGAGGGTTAAACATGAAAGCATTCAATACATTAAATGGAATTGTCGCTCCTTTGGATCGCGCAAACGTTGATACTGACGCAATTATTCCCAAACAGTTTCTAAAGTCAATAAAACGGTCAGGATTTGGGCCTAATCTATTTGACGAATGGCGTTATCTGGATGAAGGTCAGCCAGATGCAGATAATTCTAAACGTCCTATCAACAAAGATTTCATTTTGAATCAAGATCGTTATCAAGGTGCCAGTATTTTAATCGCACGGGATAATTTCGGTTGTGGCTCAAGCCGTGAACATGCGCCCTGGGCACTGGAAGATTATGGTTTTCGTGTGATTATCGCGCCAAGTTTTGCTGATATCTTCTTTAATAATTGCTTTAAAAACGGCTTGTTGCCGATTGTTTTGGCAGAAAGCACAGTTGATGAGTTATTCACTGAAGTGGATGTTAATGAAGGATATAAATTGACAGTTAATTTGCAAGAGCAAGTCATTGAAAAGCCAAATGGCAACTCAATCGCCTTTGAGGTAGATCCATTTCGTAAGCATTGCCTGATAAATGGATTAGATGATATTGGATTAACGCTACATCATGTGGAAGATATCAGGAGCTATGAGGAAAAGCGTAAGAAAGAGGCGCCTTGGTTATTCTCTTCCTAATTATTATAATCTCTTATAATTAGTGAATTTAATTTCTCGAATAGGAAAAACTTTTCCTATTCGAGTGCCATATTTTTCCCCCACATTCTGATAAAATATCAGGTCTATTGTGTATTTATAATTTGTGTTTAAAAATTCGGTAAGTCAGACACAATAAAAACGACAGGAAACAACAATGACGAAAAAAATTGCGGTTCTTCCAGGTGACGGAATTGGGCCAGAAATAGTTGCGGAAGCAGTAAAAGTATTGGAATGCCTAAAGCGCGATTATGGTTTCAGCTTTGAGATTGAAGAGGGATTGATTGGCGGCGCTGCTATTGATGAAACTGGCGGCCCCTTACCCGAAAGTACACTAAAATTAAGTAAAGATGCGGATGCGATAATTCTTGGCGCTGTCGGTGGTTACAAATGGGAGTCACTCGATATTTCCATTCGTCCAGAAAAAGGATTGCTAGGTTTGCGATCTGAATTAAGCCTTTTTTCAAATCTTCGTCCTGCAATTTTATATCCTCAGCTTGCTGCGGCATCAACGTTAAAACCTGAAGTGGTTTCTGGATTGGATTTAATGATTGTTCGCGAACTCACAGGTGGTATTTATTTTGGTCAGCCTCGCGGTGTAAGAACGTTAGATAATGGGGAAAAACAAGGCTATAACACGCTTATCTATAAAGAGTCAGAAATAGAACGAATTGGTCGTTCAGCATTTGAAATAGCACAAAAACGAAATAGAAAGCTTTGTTCAGTGGATAAAGCCAATGTACTTGAGTGTACAGAGCTTTGGCGTGAAACGATGACCGAGCTTAGCAAAGAATATCCAGATGTTGAGTTGAGTCACATGTATGTGGACAATGCTGCAATGCAGTTAGTACGAGCTCCCAAGCAGTTTGACGTTATGGTCACAACCAACATGTTTGGTGATATTTTGTCGGATTGTGCCGCTATGTTGACAGGTTCAATTGGAATGTTGCCATCTGCGTCTCTTAATGCGCAGAATCAGGGAATGTATGAGCCTATCCATGGATCTGCTCCTGATATAGCTGGTAAGGGAATTGCTAATCCAATTGCAACCATTTTATCTGTCTCAATGATGCTGCGTTATTCGTTAGATGAGCCAGGCCTTGCAGATAATATCGACAAAGCAGTTAATGACGTGTTAGATAAAAACTTGCGCACAGCAGATATATACACGGAAGGTTCAAAAAAAGTTGCAACCGAAGAGATGGGTGATGCTATTGTTGCTGCGATGAAGAAAAACATGTGGGATTCTGCTGGTGGCATAGGCAACCCCGAAGAGTGCGCGCGAAGTGGCGGAATGAGCAACGACGAATATTAAGGGAAAAAAACTCAATGAGTAAAAAATATAATGTAGCTGTCGTTGGCGCGACGGGCGCAGTTGGCGAAACAATAATCTCCATATTGGAGGAAAGAAAATTTCCTGTCGATAAATTATACCTGCTCGCCAGTGAACGTTCGGCAGGTAAAAGAATTCAATTTAATGGTAAGCATATTGTGGTTCATAATTTGGCTGATTTCGATTTTAGCCAAGTTCAAATAGGCCTATTTTCGGCCGGAGGAAGTATTTCAAAGGAATATGCGCCGAAAGCCGCAGCAGCTGGCTGTGTGGTAATTGATAACACATCTGAGTTTCGTTACGACGATGATGTTCCTTTGGTGGTTCCTGAAGTAAATTCACACGCAATTGCTCAGTACAAAAACCGAAATATTATTGCCAACCCAAACTGTTCAACCATTCAAATGCTTGTGGCTCTGAAGCCAATTTACGATGCGGTCGGAATATTGCGTATCAATGTCGCAACATATCAAGCAGTCTCGGGGACTGGCAAAGAAGCGATTGAAGAGCTTGCAGGTCAAACAGCTGCGCTTTTGAATATGAAGGATATCAAAACCGAAGTATATCCCAAGCAAATTGCTTTTAATGTCTTGCCTCAAATTGATATGTTTATGGATAACGGTTATACGCGTGAAGAGATGAAGATGGTTTGGGAAACCTGCAAGATATTTGAAGACCCTGATATTCAGGTGAATCCAACAGCAGTTCGTGTTCCTGTTTTCTATAGTCATTCAGAAGCTATACATATAGAAACCAAAGAGAAAATCACAACCCTAATGGCACGAGATTTACTTGAAAATGCACCGGGAGTTTCTTTGTTGGATGAACGCAAGGATGGTGGTTACCCAACTGCTGTAACAGAATCAGCAGGCAAAGATCCCGTTTGGGTAGGTCGAATACGGGAAGATATCTCTCACCCAAAAGGCTTGAATTTATGGGTAGTGGCGGATAATGTGAGAAAAGGTGCAGCACTTAATAGTGTGCAAATTGCCGAAGTACTTATCGAAAAACATCTGTCGTAAATAATGTGTGGAATTAGGGGGTGATCTAATCATCCCCCTCAATGTTAAAGAGTGCACTGTGAGCTATTCAGAGTTTTAAAAGCGGTAGATGATTACAAGTTGAATATTTGGAAGCTCATTTTATACTCTGCTATTGTGGCTTTCCCTTTCAACAGGTTTTCTACAATAAATAGTGTTCGAAATTAATTGCAGCGCCAACATGAGTCGTATTTTTATGTAAATATATTAATAACATTTTGATTGCTTTTAAATCATCGATTGTAACAATAGATCTATTTGTATGATTACCGCACAAATTGCAAAGCTCGTTATTATTACATCGTAAGTTCTAAATAAATTAATAAGAACGCTCGATAATAATGAAGAATCAATTACTTGAATGAGTTTTAACTATCATGAAGTGGCAGAATATCGCTCATAACATAAAAACAATAAAAATTAGCGCGATTTTCGTCTTGCTACTTTTCCTTTTCTTTTCTTCAAACTCATTCGCATTGGGTATTGGTGGTATTAAATTAAGTTCTACACTTGATAAACCTCTTGATGCAAATATTGAATTACTTGATGTTAGTTCTGACGAATTGTCAGAAATTGGAGTTAAGCTAGCGCCAAATGCAATTTACGAACGAATGGGAATTCAGCGTAGTGCGCTTGTTAATCAGCTTATATTTACCATTCAAGAGCAAGATGACGGCAAACATGTCATCCACATCTCTACTCAAGGCCCTGTTACTGAACCGTTTCTTAATTTTCTCATTGAAGTTAATTGGCGTAATGGACGTTTGTTGCGTGAATTTACCGTTCTTTTAGATCCCCCCATTTGGCTAGAAGAACAAGCATCACTAGTTACCGCACCAGAAACTGAATTACCTCCAACCTTTAGTGAGAGAACTCAGATCGAAGAAGAGCCTGAAACTGTGCCGCCGCTGGTTGAAGTCTCTCCCATTGACGAAATGGAAGAATTTGAGTCCTCTGCACCCAAGAAGACAATTCCTGCAAGCGACGTTGCTCCGGTATCAGATAGTGCAGATACTCAGGGTGTCGCAGATTTGTCATCGATGGTGCATACCGTACAAAAAAATGAATATCTGTGGAAAATTGCGAACGAAATGCGACCGCAAAATATCAGTGTGGATCAGATGATGCTCGCCCTGCAAAGAGCAAATTCGGAAGCGTTTTTTGGGGATACTGTTTCTCAATTGAAGACTGGCGCAATTTTACGAATCGATAATGTCGCTTCACTTAATAGTATTAGTGTTTCTGATGCGATTGCTGAAATTGCACGACAAAACCAGAAGTGGTTAGCTTATAAGCGAGATCGTCAGGCAAGAAATGCAGTATCTGCTGAATCAGCAGAAATTGAAATCACCAATGGTGAGCAAACAAATAGTTCGGTTGAGGAAAGTCTTGTATCAGTACTAGCGGAAGAAACTTCGTTACTGAAACTTGTGTCTCCCATAAACGAGCAAAGTGATTTAAGTGAAGCCACGCAAACCAATGCCACACAAACCAATGCCACTCTGGAAGCCGGTGAATCCTCACTTGAAAACTTAAGCGTTGAATTGGCTATGGCATCAGAAGATATGGAAGCTAAACGGCTTGAGAATGAAGATTTAAAAGATCGACTATCTTCTCTTCAAGATCAAATGAGTAAAGCGAAAAATCTGATTGAGTTAAAAGATAATGAGCTGAAACAATTTGAGACCGGTGTCGAAGATGAAGTAATTTCTCAAATTCTACCTTCCGTAGAACTTAATGAACAAACTGATATAGCATCTGAGAATATTCCACCCGTCAAAGCCAATACAGATGAGGTGGATCAAAAGAAATCGAAAGCTGAATATTGGAAAGATCCTGTCATACTTGGAACTACTGCAGGCGCTGCACTACTATTGCTTCTTACCATTATTGTTGTTAAACGCAAGCGAAAAGAGAATCAGGTAGAACAAGAACCTGAAGCCATTGATCATGAAGATGCTTCGTTAGAAGAGTTGTTTGCAGAGTCTGAAGGATCCAATAATGATACACAGGTTATCAAGTTTAATGATAGTTTTTTGGGAGAAGAAGAATCAGACATTTCACTTGAGCCATTGACTGAACTTAATTTTGATACAAATGAAAACGAGCTACTTGAAAGTAGAGAGCCGTTTCTTGATCCGATCGCTGAAGCCGATGTTTATTTAACCTATGAGAAGTATGGCAAAGCTGAATTGTTGTTAAATGATGCCATACAATCAGAACCCGACCGCCAGGAGCTAAAACTTAAGTTACTTGAAGTGCACGCGCTTTCTCATAATGTTGGTGCTTTTAATAATGCTGCAGATATCTTATATGCATCTATTTCAGGTGACGATCAGCATCCTATTTGGCAACAAGCAATTTCACTAGCGATGGATATTGGGTCTGAAAGTCCTCTATTTGCCAAAAGTGAAGCGAACGTAGCTGAATTAATAGATAAAGAAATACAAAAAGAGAATGTAGATCTTCCCTTTGGAGATGAAGAAATTCTCGCCGGAAAAGACAATGATGCACCATCATTTGATGCGAATTCTCCAGGAAAAACTTCTGATATAAAAGAGAATTTCTCGGTTGCTGACAATAGGTTTGACGAATTACTGGATAGTGAATTGTTTGAGAGTTTCTCGGCTAACTCTGATGAACTCAAGGCTGCTGAGCTAGAGAAGCTAAATCTCGATTCATCAGAGTCTATTACGGAAGTACTGGAATTTACAGATTTTGATGAGATACAAACTGAAAATGAATCCGAAGTTAGCAATATATTATCAGAACGGGAAGACGTTAATGATGTAGAACCAAAAAGCATACTCTCGATTAATGAATTAGGGCTAGATTATGATGAAGATCTGGAGTTAAAACCAGAAAAGGTGACCGGAAACGGAAATAAAGAGGCTTACAAAATTGTCGAAAAAAATATTGCTGACATTACAGAAATCGATACATATGAACTCCCTGATGATGAGCAATCAATTACAGTAGACGATGTATTTGATCCGGTAAGCCATCCAATTTCTGCCGGATTAACAAATGAAAAAGAGTTTACAGACACATCCTTGTTCTTACTCTCTGATGAAGTAGGGACTAAGCTGGATCTGGCTAAAGCTTATATGGAGATGGGTGATTATGATGGAGCAAAAGATCTGCTCTCTGAAGTTATGGGAGAAGGAAATAGCAAGCAACAAGCGGAAGCTATGGAGTTACTCGAAACCACTTAATTTCCAATTTAAAAACAGACGTGCAGAACCTCTGATATTTATTACCCTAGTGATGAATGAATACAGAGGTTTTTTTTATGTTCACTGACAGGGTAGCCTGCTAGGCCTAATCTAGGCGTAATGCTATCAAAAACATACTAAGCGGATAATTAGCCATTGAATTAGGCTGTACATTTGTGAGTTAGGATATAGAATAACGCCCAATAATTTATGTATTTCACAGGACTGTATATATGACAATCAAGACTCGCTTTGCCCCCAGCCCAACAGGGTATTTGCATGTGGGTGGTGCTCGCACGGCGTTATTTTCATGGTTACACGCACGTAAGCATGGTGGTAAATTTGTTTTGCGAATCGAAGATACAGATAGAGAGCGCTCAACACAAGAGTCTGTTAACGCTATTCTGGAAGGGATGACGTGGCTTGGGCTCGATTATGATGAAGGGCCGTTTTATCAAACTGAACATTTTGAGCGTTATGATGAGATCATTGAACAGCTACTCAAAGAAGAGAAGGCCTACCATTGTTATTGCAGTAAAGATGAGCTTGAAGCAATGCGCGAAGCTCAAATGGCGAATAAAGAGAAACCTCGTTATGACGGCCGATGCAGACATCGAACTGAACCTAAGGAAGGGATTGCTCCTGTCATCCGGTTTAAGAATCCGTTAGAAGGTAGTGTTGTTGTAAAAGATCTTATACGAGGTGAAGTGACATTTAATAATAAAGAGTTGGATGATTTAATCATAGCTCGATCAGATGGCACGCCAACTTACAATCTCACCGTTGTTGTTGATGACATGGATATGGGGGTCAACTGCGTAATTCGTGGAGATGATCATTTAAATAACTCTCCTCGTCAGATTAATATATTAAATGCTCTCAATGCAGAGGCCCCGCAATATGCGCACGTACCCATGATTTTGGGGGATGATGGCAAGCGTCTTTCAAAACGGCATGGTGCTGTGAGTGTTATGCAATATAAAGAAGAGGGATTTTTACCTGAAGCTTTATTGAATTACCTAGTAAGACTCGGTTGGTCTTATGGGGATAAAGAAATTTTCTCAATTGATGAGATGATTGAATTTTTTAAAACTGAAGATGTTAATAAAGCTGCATCTAGCTTCAATACTGAAAAGTTGTTGTGGATAAATCAAGAGTATATTAAAAGCTCTTCGCCCGAACATATTGCACGCCATTTATCTTCACACTTAGCTGATGTAGCTGTGGACCCCACAATAGGTCCTGATATCCATCGCGTAATTTCGATTCACCAAGAACGTGTTAAAACCTTAGTTGAGTTAGCGCAAAGTATCGTCTATTTTTATAAAGATTTTGACGAATTTGATGTGAAAGCTGCGAAGAAGAATTTTAAAGATGCCGCTTTGATTCCTCTGGAGAGGTTGCTTGCAGAATATAGTCAGCTGGAAATTTGGAAAGCTGAAGATATTCATAAAGTCGTTACCTCTGTGTCAGAGCAGCTGGATTTAAAAATGGGGAAAGTAGCTCAACCGTTGCGCGTTGCAATAACGGGTGGTGCAGTTTCTCCCTCCATTGATATTACCGCGGAACTCATCGGAAGAGACAGAGTCCTTGAACGCATATCTAAAGCAATAATGTATATTAAAGAGTAACTCTGGAAGCTAGTGTTATCTGAATATAAATATATAGTCGGATAGTCTTGATCGCTATTTTATGCTCATTGCCGTCAATTTATAATCAAAGTCTTACTGTTATGAGGTCGCTGGAGAATTAGGCTGATCCATGAAAAATATTCTAAAATAGTATAAATATTTTCTTGACGATATAACTCTCTATCCGTAGAATGCGCAACTCCTTTCGGGGCTATAGCTCAGCTGGGAGAGCGCTACACTGGCAGTGTAGAGGTCGGCGGTTCGATCCCGCCTAGCTCCACCAGGGTTTAAAGTAAATAGCACCGACTGCAAGATTTGAAGGTTAATTATGTCCCCTTCGTCTAGTGGCCTAGGACACCGCCCTTTCACGGCGGTAACAGGGGTTCGAGTCCCCTAGGGGACGCCACTATTCTAAGGCTTAGCTAAGGCTAAGCCTTTTTTAATGACCAAGTTTACTTGGTGTTAATAAAAGTAATACCGAATAAGTAGTAATCTCGTACATTATTTGTTCGCAAGGTAAGCAGTAAAATATTTGTAGTACACTGAGAATTGAAGGTTTATATGTCCCCTTCGTCTAGTGGCCTAGGACACCGCCCTTTCACGGCGGTAACAGGGGTTCGAGTCCCCTAGGGGACGCCATACAAATCAAAGGTTTAGAAGAGATTCTAAACCTTTTTTTTATGCACCTAAATCCATAATTAGCCATTTCGCAGCACAGATTTAGCACATCTAGCCAACCTTTAAACAGGGCATTGCGCTCATCGCTAATTATTATTTCTTAACACCCGATATAATATATAACGATTATCGTCATATGTTGCATTGCGTTATATAATGGGTAGCGTTATAGTTCGATAATGTTAAGGTCTTTTAAATCAAGGGAAACAGAGAAAATCTGGAATGGCGATGTTTCCCGAAAATTGCCAACGGACATCCAGCAAATTGCACGTCGGAAGTTGCGCATGCTTAATAATGCAATCGAATTGAAAGATCTAAGAATTCCCCCCGCCAATCGCTTGGAAGCATTGAAAGGGGAAAGGAAAGGTCAATACAGCATCCGGATTAATCAGCAGTGGCGAATATGTTTTAATTGGAAAAATGGTGATGTTCTGGATGTTGAAATTGTAGATTATCATTGAGGATTAAATATGAAAAAACTCGAAAATATTCATCCAGGCGAAATACTGCTAGAAGAGTTCCTTATCCCAATGGAAATTAGTCAAAACCGACTTGCTCGGGAAATTAGTGTGCCTCCACGTAGAATTAATGAGATTGTTCTTGGAAAAAGAGGGGTCACAGCAGATACCGCTTTACGCCTAGCGCGTTATTTTGGAACAACCGAAAAATTTTGGTTAGGACTGCAAGATGACTATGATTTAGAGGAGGCAAGGATTGTGTTAGGCTCCGTTTTGGATAAGGAAATTAAGCCACATGCTGCTTAAGCCTCTGGAGTAAGCATAAGTATTGATTAAACAATCGCTTAAATCTTAATCTTTCTTTAGTGTTTCATAACAGGATAATAGTCACTTCCCCTAGGGGACGCTACTATTTAAAAAACTCTGTTAGATTACTAGCTGAGTTTTTTTTCGCCTGCCAATTTATTTTCTGTTAGAAATAATATTCAATTTAAGGATTAGAAGTAATCTTTAATCCCTGACCAGCCGCACAAACCACTCAGCTTGCTTATTGCTTAAATAGCTTTCCCCATGTAGGAAAAATACTATCATGGCATGGTATTTTGATGTGGAGTCTTCAGTTATGGTCCAGAACCCGGTAGATACTGTATTTGGAAATTTAGATTGATTTATTGCGGGTTGAAAACAACGTTTCTCGGTAATGCTTTCCAGTTCTTTCAGCGTTGGTAAACGCCAATTTTTTTTGCCGGCAAAGCCTTCATAATTATTAAAATAATTAGCGGCGAGAATTGCTTTTTGCCATTCCATTCGTTTGCTTTGCCCTATGCACATGGAATTTTCCCAAGTCATTCCATATGCACATTTCATCCAGGTTAGGCTTGTTTTTTCATCAAATATTGTTCCGTTACCGATATCTTTATAGTTTGTGTTTTCTGGAATACATTCCGCATTCAGGTTGGCTGTAATTAAGCTCAGGGATAAAACAATAAAGCGTATCATGATAGTGCCGCCTAATTATTATTACTTGAGTTTCCATTTTATAACTGAGCGTTTGTTATGTCTATGGTATCCAATTTGAAATTTCTACAACAATTTTCACTGTTAAGTTTGAATAACTGAAGATATTTACGATTTTCTCATCAGATTAATTGGAATAGGTATTGCAGAAATGAGATGTGAAATATGTACCATTTTAAATTATCTCATCTATTAATCATCCAATTTATATTTCCTTGAAATTTATTTTATCTGAGCTCCGTTACTTCCGTTACTACTATATATGGCTGAATAAATTTTGAGAGAAGTAAGAAATATTGTCTGATCACCTTTTTTACGCTGGGCTTCATCTACTATACTTGCATTGACATTATCGAGAACTCTATTTTCCATTGTAAATGAAATTCAAATTTTTCTCTTGCCATTGTCTTTCCGTTGAGTAATGATTCAATCAAATAACCAAGTAAAAGAGTAAATATTATGTTGCAAGTAAATACCACCGCTCCCAACTTTACCTTACCCAGTCAAACAGGAGAAAATATTTCTCTTGATGACTATAAAGGTAATAAAAATGTGGTGCTCTATTTTTATCCAAAAGACGATACATCAGGCTGCACTCTTGAAGCTCAGCAATTCAGTGCATTGATTGACGCATTTGCCGCTGTGGAAACTGTTGTTATTGGTGTAAGCAAAGACTCCTGTGATAGTCACCAGAGTTTTATCAATAAATATGGTCTGAAAGTTGAGTTGATCTCCGATACCGATGGTCAGCTCTGTGAAAAATACGGGGTATGGCAGGAAAAAGAGAAAAATGGCGTTAAAAAAATGGGTATCGTCCGCTCTACTTTTATCATCGACAAGAAATGTAATTTGGTTGATGTAGAGTATGGAGTCACTGCCGATGGTCATGCGCAGGCGGTGTTGGATAAAGTTAAGTCACTGTAGTAAACAGGTGATAGCGAGCTGAGTTCGAAAATTCATCTTCTGCCCTAGTGAGCCATGCCTATTATGAAATTTATTTGCGTAGAAACTGCCAATGCCGCTGATGATGTGGTTGAAGTTCCGGCCGGCAGTGAATGAAAGTCGCTTAGTGGCAACTTGCTTGAGATTGGGTCACTTGAGATTGGGTTCCTTGAGATTACTCAACGACTCTTTGAATTAAATGTCCCAGCTTTTTGAATCCTACCTTTCACTCAACTTCCCAAACTTAGCGGGAGGTTTACGATGAAGAGTCGCTTGCTCATATGCATATGCATATTGAAAAAGTTTTCCTTCAAAAAAAGGTTTCCCCAAAAATTGCAGTCCAGTGGGTAATCCATCTGATGTGAATCCCATGGGTACTGTGATAGCGGGTTGGCCTGTGTGTGGTGCAATCTTGGGGCTGTTGTTGCCATGCGGTGATTCATCGTCGCCAATATTTCTTGGTGGGTTTGACCAGGAGGGGTAGATGATTGCATCAATACGTTGATCTTGCATGGCTTGCATTACAGCGTCTTTTAATACCTTTCTTCTTGGATCGTTTTCCACATCAACGCAAGGTGGTTCTTGTCGGTCTGGGGTGGTGTCTACATTCATCGCCCACAACATGGCGCCGTTGATTTTTTCATTAAACAATTTTTTGTCATAGACTTCCTTGAGATTTTTTACTGGGGCTTTGTCACCTAATGTTTTTAAATATTCATCGATGTCGTATCTAAAGCGACTACAGAACCCGGTTGCTTTTGAGAGCTTTTCAAAATTTGGAACGGTAAAGTTATCGATAATTATTGCACCTTGATTTGATAGGTCTTCGATAGCTGATTCCATCAATACGATTGTTTCAGGATCTGCGTCGTCTGACATGAATAATTCTCGCATAACGCCAAGACGAGCATTGATAAGTCCACGTTTATCCAGATAACGATGGTAGCTTTTCTCAATTTTACCTTTGGATGCTTCTGTTCCTGGATCAGCTCGATCATATCCCGCAATCACTTCAAATACTCTTGCAGTATCTTTTACATTGCGCATCATTGGCCCAGCGACATCGCGATTATAGAGGAGTGGTATGACACCATCGCGACTAATTGCCCCAATAGTTGCTCGTATGCCCACTAAAGAGAGATGGGAAGCTGGGCCGCGAATAGAGTTGCCGGTATCGGTTCCCATACCGATAATGCCATAGTTAGCTGCGACGGCAGATGCAGTTCCACCGCTGGAACCCGCGGGTACGCGATTTTGATTGTAGGCGTTTCGTGTTTCACCGTGAGTGGAGCTGATGGTTTTATATGGGCTGAATGCCCACTCGGCCATATTGGATTTTGCTACGATTATTGCTCCCGCTTCGCGCAATTTTTTTACTACAAATGCATCATCAGGAGGAATGGAATCTTTTAGTGCAATGGAGCCAGCCTCGGTCGGCATATCTGCGGTATCAAAGTTGTCCTTTAATATAATCGGTATGCAATGTAGTTTTCTCAACTTGCCGGTTTGTTGATACTCTTTATCAAGCTCTCGTGCTTTAAATTTGGACTTACGATTAATTTCGGTGATGGCGTTGAGTTTGTTGTAGTGCTCATAAGTTAGGATGCGCTCGATATAGCGCTCAACGAGTTGAAAACAGGTGATTTGGTTAGAAATTATCCCATTATGAACATCATCAATAGTAGCTTCAATGATAGTAAAATCATCACTAAGTTTTTTGGGGAATAGTCCGCAGCCACTAATAAGTTGAATACATAATGCAACAATTATAATGCGACAAATAATATAAAGCATTTGATCCTTCAAATAGAATTATTTTTGGAAAATGAAAAAGCTTATTTTATTGTTGTTATATGAATACGCTATTTATGATTAGCTGTTTTAATTAGAACCAGAGAGTCTAATGCTATCATGTGACATTGCAAGCCTTTTGAGTGGATTTTATTCTTATTTCGGGTCAATATTGGATGGAGGAATAATTTTTTCGCTTTTCCCATTGAGTTGAAACACGAATGAGAGCACGACGGCAACAGCCTGATAGAGATTGGAGGGAATTTCTTCATCAATTTCGATTCGTGAAAGTAATTTAACTAGCTCGCTATCTTGATAGAGCGTAACGCCATGCTCTTCTGCTATCTCAACGATTTTTTCTGCAATAATGCCGTCACCTTTTGCGACTACCTTGGGCGCGTTTTCAATATTGTATTTTAACGCGACAGCTTGAAGATTTTTTTTATCATCGTCGCTCATGCTTTCAAATCCACAAGATTACTAGAGTTAATTGTTTCATGGTTGTGAGAGAGAGGTGGTTTACCTTGGTGGCAAGCGATGTTTTCTGATTTAAATCCTGATTTTTGAAGGTTTTCTTGTAGCTTGTTAACATTTTGGCGGGTTATTTCATAGGTATCGTCTCTCTCAGCCCATAAAACCACGCCAATGTTTTCGCTAATCAAGGTGATTCGTGCATGTATAGGGCCGAGTGATTCCAGTTCAATCGCTAAATTTACCGTCACGACGGCATCAGCTTCCTGCTCAGTCGCTTGTTCTTTTTCGTAACGCATTTGTATGAGATGTATATCTTCACCATCTTGTGCTGGAATTTCCATGCTCCAGGCAAGTTTCCCATTATCTTGTTCTTGTAAGGTGTTGAGTTGATGAAGTTGAGTGCGGGAAATTGCGGAATCCACAGATTTAACAAGATTGTCAATCATATCTACCAGGCTTGATATGCGAGGTGTAACATTCGATTGTTTTGGATCTGTTTTAGTCGCAACAAAATCAAGTGCATGTTTAATATTACCGAATTCTTTATTGTAGGTAGGAACTGTTTTGCTAATTTGAGGCGTGTTTGTAATTGGCTGTTGAAGTAGTGATTGTACTAGTGGTTTTTGAGTAGTTACCTTAGTTAACTCTTTGGGAATTATTTTGTGCTGCTGGCTGATAACTTTTATTGCTTGCTGCGTTTGTTCAATCTTAATTTGTTGAGCAATGTTTTCAACAGATTTTGTTGTTGCTTGTGTAGTATTTATTGTTTTATTTTCAGAATTAGTTTTTATCTGTAACGCCGCTTCTTGTTTTACTTGCTCTGTATTTTTAATAGTGTTGGTTTGTATTACTTGATTATCTAAAGGTGTTTTCGCTTGTGTATTTGAAATACTTGCTTTAATTAGAGGTTGTTGCGGGGGCAGTTTATTAGTCTGGGGCTGTTGCGTTAAACTGCTCTGAAGTTTTATTGTTTGTTGTGTCGAGCTGTTCTGTAATTTTGTTTCCTGTTGAATAGGGTTGTTTTGAAGTTTTGTTGTTTGCTGAGTTGTAGACTGTTCTTTACTCAATGCATTTTTAAAATTTATGAGTAACGACTTCAAATCTTTTTTAATTATCGAAGCTGTGTTATTTGTAATAATGTCCTTTAAGTTTTTTTCCAATAATAAACCTGAATTTTTAATGGCTGATTTGACGCCTTCAGCCGTTGATAACTGTTTGGTTGTTGGAAGTTGTTTTATAAAGCTCCTTGAAACTTGAACCAATTTTTGCGGTATTTGTAATGGTTTGGCGTGTTTGATGACATTCTGGATCTGTTGAATAGCGAAACCAATCGGTTTTTGTTGAGGTAACGTTTGCCGCATCGCTTGCTCGGTCACTAGTGAGCTGATGAGCTTTTCGGGCAGTTGAAGTGTAATTTGTTTTCCGGTTTGAGCAACAAGGAGTTGCAATATTTGGTCGGTTTTCAGGGGCAGCGTCGTTTTTGCATTCAGTAGTGTGTTATTGATATTTAAAGTGACTTCGCCAGATGCTGAGTTAAGTGAAATGACTTTAGCGAGTAACTGCTGGCCTACGCTCAGGTTATTGGCAGGCATCTTCCCTGAAGAGACCGTGAGCGTTTGTAAGGCAGCGATTTGTGTTGGCGTGAGTTCCATATGAGTTTAGATTTATTACCCAACCAATAAGGAAAGTTATCGGCCAATAAAAAAGTTGTTTAAACTTCAATTTCTGCAATCAGCGCGCCAAACGAGAAGGTTGTGTAGCGTTCAACTTTGATATTATTTGACCAATAATCAAAAGGTAAGCCAGCTTTTTCTTTCAAGTGGCGTAAAAAGTTTTTTGTATCCGGTATGCTCTCCCATACACTGGGTAAAAATGTGCCTCTTTGATAATCTTCAGACAATATCAAACCATCAGTGCTGGGTCTGATTTTTTGTAGTAAATCATCCTCATTTTTGAATGAGATTGGTTCAGGCTCCGATAATATGGAAATATGAATATCGAGATTACTAAATTCAACGCTTGAGAGTTTCGGAAAACGAGGATCGTTAAATGCGGCAGAGTATGCGTTTTCTGCTACATCTTCAGCGAGTGGTCGGGATGCTAGTAATCGACCAATACAGCCTCGTAGTTGCTTATTAATCTCTAATGTGACAAAGGTTGCTCGAATGTCTGAAAGTGTGGGTGGATAGTGACTAAGTTCAATAAATAATGGATTATTATTTTTTAGGCCTGACTCAATGGATTTCGCTGCAATAGATAAAAGCAGAGTCTGTTCTTCCTGTGAATATGGGATATCAATAGAAGGCATACGCACCGTATCCAACAACTCTGTTTTTATCACCTTCGGTGTCTCCAGAATTTCTAAGATCAAGGGTTTTACAATGCAAATTATGTTTTTTTGCAAATTTTAAAAGCCCATTAACTGGGTAAGTGCCACATGCCATCTCTCCTGTAATTGTGCCAAACTGGAGTTGCTCTATGGCAGTTGTTGTTTGTTGGTCAATTTCTTGTGCTGTTTTATAGTCATGAAAATGACTTAAATCAGAGCTGATAACAAAAAAAGTTGCTGGATCATCCCAAAATAAATCTAATACCTCCTCTACAGCGCTTGAAGTCATATCACCTACGGCTATCGGTACCAGGCTGAACTCATCTAATACAGTTTGTAGAAAAGGGAGGTGGACTTCTAAGCTATGTTCGTCCTGATGTGCCATATCGCTTAGTTGAACATTAGGATTTTTTAAGAGTGCTTGCACTGCATCCGTATCAATTGCTATATCACCTAAAGGGGTCCGGAAATAGTCTGCACTACTGACTGCGCAACCATGAACTGCTACGCGATGTGTTGGTCCAAGTAATACGACACGACGAATCTTTTCTCTTAATGGCTCTAATAGTTTATAAGCACTTGCAGCAATCTCACCTGAATAGATGTACCCAGCATGAGGAACAATTATCGCACGTGGCGTGATATTTCTAGCGGGCGCATTGTTGAGTATATCATTCAACAACTCTTGCAAAACTTTTGCATTATTGGGATAAAAAAGCCCGGCAACGGCAGGTTCTCTTATAGTAGGCATTGTAATGTTCCCTTTTAAATACTACATATAAGTATATGGCTAATGTGTAATTTATCAATGTTATCGGCGAGGTGGTGAGATGAATTCTGAATATCGGGCAACAAAGTATTGGCATAAGCTTGATGATGGAAGAATACAGTGTGATTTATGTCCGCGATATTGCAAGCTGCACGAAGGCCAGCAGGGATTATGTTTTGTTCGTGCAAACTTTGACGATCAAATAGTGAGTACGACTTATGGTCGTTCCAGCGGGTATTGTATTGATCCTATCGAAAAAAAGCCGTTAAATCATTTTTTACCTGGCACACCCGTCCTCTCATTCGGCACGGCAGGGTGTAATTTAGCGTGTAAATTTTGTCAAAACTGGGATATGAGTAAGTCGCGTGAAATGGATACGCTTGCTGATCAGGCTTCACCAGAATTAATTGCGCAAGTTGCCGAACAGACCGGCTGCCGAAGTGTTGCGTATACCTACAATGACCCTGTCATATTTTTAGAATATGCTGTTGATACCGCAATCGCATGTGCGGAAAAAAATATTAAATCTGTTGCAGTGACTGCGGGTTATATTTGTGAAGAACCCCGCAAAGAATTTTTTAAACACATGGATGCTGCCAATATTGACCTAAAGGCGTTTACTGAACGTTTTTACCATAAAATCACTGGTTCACATCTCGGCAATATATTGGATACTTTGCAATATGTAAAACACGAAACTAATGTGTGGTTAGAGATAACGAATTTATTAATTCCAGGAGAAAATGATTCCCCCGAAGAGTTGGAAAAAATGACCCAATGGGTTGTCGAAAAACTCGGGCCTGATGTACCCATGCACTTCACAGCATTTCATCCTGATTGGAAGATGCTAGATTATCCTCCAACCCCCATGAAAACACTCACCCAAGCAAGAGAAATCGCGATAAAGAACGGTGTTCGATATGTATATACGGGTAATGTTCACGATAAAAAAGGCGAGAGTACATATTGTCACTCATGTGGTGAAAGATTGATTGGTAGAGACTGGTATGTGTTGAGTGAGTGGAATATGGATAATAATGGCCATTGTCAAAAATGTGGGACTAAATGTAGCGGTGTATTTGAGAATCAAATGGGTACATGGGGAGCAAAGCGGCAACCTATCAGATTGGCTGATTTCAGAGAGATTGTAGTTTAAGGGGGGTATGTCAGTTGAACGCGGCCAATATGTGAAACTTGGAATTTGATTATAATCAGTTTAGAACGCTGTTTTTTAAGATAATTATTCTTCTATCGGTTAAAATTGCCATAAATAATCGCTTTTGTTACTGTGGGCAAATATCATACAATCCCCATGTGGCTTTAAAGATACCTAACATACAAAACTAACAAACAAAATGAAGTACGGGGAGTACATTCGTGGTGGCAAAACATACGGGAATTATCAGTATATCAGTGCTTTTTTTGGCGTTATTGTTGATAAGTTGTGTTCCTCAGGGCGATCTCAAACAAAAAGTCGATATTAACGTTATTGGAGGAACTAACCTCGTTACAACGGAAGGCGGTTCTGAAACTTCTTTACTCATTTATCTCTCAACTGCACCGACCTCAGATGTTACATTTCCCTTTGAGAGTGGTGACCCAACGGAAATCTTGTTAGGAAGCGACCAGTTACCGGCAGATCAACAAGGTAAAACCGTATTGTTAACATTTACACCAGAAAATTGGTCTAGCACTCAAAAATTGAAGCTTTATGGGCAGGACGATAAGGAGCTTGATGGCAATCAAGATATTACGGTGATTACTCATCCAGCACTTAGTAGCGATGTTAGGTATGAAGGATTAGATCCCGGTGATTATAAAGTAACAAATGAAGATGATGATGAGGCGGGTATTCTTTTTTCAGGTATTACCTTAACAGATATTTCGCTGACAGATCTTACTCTTGCCGACCTTGAATTAGGACGGCTTACCTTAGCAGATATTTTCCTGACCGACATTAAACTCACTGATGCCACTCTGACTGACGGTAAACTAACTGATCTTGCTCTTACTGACCTGAGTTTGGGAGACCTTGCGTTAGCAGATGGTTCTTTGGGAAAACGTACTTTGGCGCACCTAACGCTGGAAGATATTACTCAAGCAAACTATGCGCTGTCAGACCTTACATTAACAGAAACTGCCCTGACAAAGTTTGATTTAAAAACGCTCACATTGAAAGACCATGTTCTGAAAGAAATAGTATTGAAAAACCGAATTCTTATAGATGTCGCAGCATATGACATCGCTTTAAATGACATTGTTATGAAAGATATAGTGTTGACAACGATAGATAATTTGTCAACTTCCGAGAGTGGTGAAACGACTGTGTTTAATGCCACGTTGAATACAAAACCTAAAGGAAATGTTGAATTTGATCTAATTATTCAATATGCAAGCGAGGGATTACTATCATTAAGCTCTTCTGTTAGTAGTGCAGTCAATGAATTAACAATGACGTTCACAGAAGCAAACTGGAATGTTCCACAGGCAATAAATGTATTTGGTCAAGATGACTTCCGAGTTGATGGTGATCTAAGGCATGCCATAATCACATCACTACTCAGAAGTAGTGACTCTGATTATAATGACGTAGAGCCGTTGAATGTGACTGTCCAAAATATTGATGATGATATTGCTTCTTATACGGTATGTCCTAGCATGCCAATAGAGATAAGTGAATTTGAAAAAGTCTGTAATGATAAATCATCACCTTTAATAATTTCCAATGAGGGCGTGAATACTTTTTATCTTTACCTTGATAGCATGCCTGCTCAATATTTGGAAATACCGATAACATCAAGTGATACTCAAATTGGTAAACTAAAATTGGCTGGAGATACAGCAGTATCCAAAGGCTCAGTATCTGTTGAATTTCCTCTCTCGGACTGGAATACACCACAACCTGTTTCAATAATCAGGCAAGGTGAAGCATCGAATGACAGCGTATCGGAATTTTCTATCATATTTCATCCTGTTTTAACCAAAGACCAAAAATTTCAGAGAATAGTACAACCTGACCTTGAGGTTATTAATCTTGGAGATGCTCCAGGTGTATTTATTAATCCGATAAAAGATTTGATTACTTCAGAAGATGGTCAAGACGCTGAGTTCACCATACGTTTAACATCGGAGCCACAGTCTCCGGTTGAATTTTTACTAACTTCTGAAAAACCTGAAGAGGGATTGTTAATCGGTGGCGATTCAGCAAATACTGAGGCGGCTGAAATAGAGATAGAATTCACACCTGATAATTGGTCAACGCAACAGCTCATCACTGTTAAAGGCCAGAATGATGACCTTGAGGATGGCAACCAGACGTATACAATTATTTCTCAAACAGTGACAAGTGACGATAGTGATTTTGGTGGATTAGTCCCGATAAATCCGGAAAATATTATTGTCACAAATATTGACGATGACAGCCCAGATTTTATATTCACCCCCATCTCATCGCTAGAAACCTCAGATTCTGGGAAAATAGCACAATTTTCATATTCGTTAACTACCCAACCTGATGCTGATGTTGTTGTAGATGTTTCTGTAAGTGATTCGTCTGAAGGGCAGCTATTGAAAAATTTAAGCAATAAGCATTCTTTTAAGTTAACAATGATATTTACACCGGTTAATTGGTCAATTCCTCAAGTTGTGTATGTCACTGGTATTGGTGATGATATTCTTGATGGCGATCAGCCCAATAATATTTCTATTGCTGTGAACAATACTTTAACCATGGATACGACCGGGTATGCAGATGTTAAATCAACGATTACAGTGACTAATATAGATGATGATTATTGATGGCTTGTTTCAGGCATCGAGTTGATCGTAATACATATTTAAAACTTTGTACTCATAAACTAATCTACTAGAGAGCTAAGCAAGACTATGAATGTATGGTGTAAATCTATTAAAAAAATCATAATACATTCGCAGTAAGCGCAATATCGTTATGACTAAAAAAAATAGTGCAGACACAGTCGTGGTACTGGATTTTGAAACAACCGGAATGTCTCCATCCATGGGAGATAGGCCAATTGAGGTTGGTGCGGTAAAAATTTCACAAGGCATTATTATTGAACGATTTCAGCAGTTGATGAATCCTGGTTGTTTTGTTGACTCCTTTATCGAAGATTTCACAGGGATTACAAATAAGATGTTGAGAGATGCACCACCTTGTTATGAGGTAATGGAATCGTTTGCTCATTTTATCGAAGGTTACAATCTCGTTGCGCACAATGCATCTTTTGATAAACGTTTTTTAGATGCTGAATTTGAGAGAATTGGATGTCACTATTCAGGCCTGTTTTCCTGTTCAATGTTAGTTTCGAGAAGGCTCTACCAGAATGCATTTAATCATAAGCTTCATACTTTAGTTGAGTATAAGAATATTCCAACAGATGGGGTATTCCATAGAGCACTTGCAGATGCGGAAATGACAGGCTTACTATGGGTAGCTATGCTAGAAGATATTGTTAATCAGTATGGAATTTACGAAGTTCCCTTTTCATTGATGAATAAGTTATCTCGAACGCCTAAGGCTACAGTGAATAAATTGTTATTTGAATATAGCATTGAGAATTCCAATTAGGATTAACGATGAAAGATAAAAAAATTATTGAACTTATTTGCGAAAAACTTCGAGAGGACCTCGCCGTTGCCTTAGATGCAGCTAAATTTGCTCATGAAACAGCGGCAGATGAAGAGAATATTCCAGACAATAAATATGATACTTTGAGTTTGGAAGCTGCATATTTAGCAGAAGGAGAAGCCAAGCGAGTAGAGGAAATTGAAGCGGCGTTAAAAGCTTATGAAGCTGTCGTATTAAGCGAATCTACTGGTCATCAAGAAGTAACACTATTTTCACTAGTAAGATTGGATAATAATAGTGGCGATCACATTACGATATTTCTAGGGCATGAAGCAGGTGGAGTTAAAATTCGTTATATGAATGAGCCGGTGACTGTTGTTACCACGAAATCTCCATTGGGTAGTGTAATATTAGGTACGAAAGTTGGGGATGTTGTAGAGATAAAGATAAATGATAAAATTACTGATTATGAAGTCATGTCTATTACTTAGATTGTTGTCGGAGAATAGGAGCCGAAAGCATCCTATAAACTTTATTCCGAGCGATAATCAATAACAAGTTGATTTGTAGGATTGGACTCGTGTTGCCTGTTATTCCATTTCCAAATGTATGTTTGCCATTAGTCGACATTGAAAAATAGCCAACAGTAAGTAAACTTAGGGTTTGAAATAGGAAATATTTGCAAAAAAATGAACAATCAAAATAAGCTACTCATTGGTGTTGTTACCGTTTCTGATCGGGCCAGTCACGGTGAATATGAAGATAGGGGAGGGCCAGCGATAGTGAGCTGGTTCGATAAAGCCCTGGTTACTCCGTGGCATGCGGTTAAGCGATTGATACCTGACGAGCAACCGTTGATAGAAGAAACATTAAAGCAGTTGGCTGATGAAGAAAATTGTCATCTCATTGTTACCACAGGAGGGACGGGGCCAGCACCGCGAGATGTGACTCCTGACGCCACCGAAGCCATTTGTGAGAAAATGATGCCTGGATTTGGTGAGTTGATGCGCGCGGAATCATTAAAAGTGGTTCCCACGGCTATTCTTTCCCGCCAGACTGCAGGAATTTATCACCAAAGTCTGATTGTTAACCTACCTGGAAAACCCTCCGCAATTGATGATTGCTTAAATGCTGTATTTCCCGCCATACCCTACTGCATTGATCTTTTAGACGGCACATTTATTGAAACAAATGAGCATGTTATTAAAGCATTTCGACCAAAACATGCGTTGATGAAGCGTGATGGTAGTTTGAAATAATTATCTGACTTTAATCATAGTCTACGCAAAATATCCTCAATATATTATCGTTAGTCATTGATATAACGGTAAAGCATGATCTTTCGAGTGGATATATGAAACCTGTTGTTTCTCTGTGGTTTTTACTGAGTTTATTTCCACTATTGCTTGGTGGTTGTAGTGATCTATTGGGATATGGTTCTTCTGGAAAGAAAACTCAAGCTGACATTTCGCTAGATTTTAATGTGAACGAGGCAAAAACGGTTTTTATTCTCAATGAATTTACACCGCCAGACAATGATTCTAATCCAACATTTGTTTCAAGTCGACTTTATGCTGTAGATCACTCAGATGAAGTTTATCTGGCGCAAGCAGGCAGTGAGCCCCTTCCTTTAGTATTCACCACAGTGAATCCCGATGCTAACTATCTCTATGCGGCAATCGATTTGAGCCAGCTTAAGAGCAATGGTAGTGTTTATCGATTAATTGAGAAAAATAATTGTACAGTTTATAAAGTGTCGTTACAGGATAATTCAACTACCTGTGCGTTACAAGGTATTGCAATTGATCAATATGATACTAATCAATGGGAATTGATTGCTTCGAATGTTAAGCCGGTTCAATTTGATGATCACGGTGGTATCTATTTCTTAGGTAGATCTTTCGTTCTGGAATGTTTTACAACCCTAAATTCAACCCGTTATAGTAATGGTGATAAAGTATGTGCAGATAATCAGCAAGACATTAAATATGGTGATTATTCCATGATTTATCATGTTTCTATAGAAGGTGCTGTAGAAACTATCGCCAAAACGGATGAGACAATCACATCCTTTATTGTTTTCCCAAAAGGGGAGATAGCATATGTTTCGCTAAACTCCCAAACCGAAACTCTAAATTTAAAAACTAAAAATGGAATAATAGAAGTCAATAAAAAGCTGGGTAGCATTTCGAATTTCTCCATCTTCAACGATCAAACAATGTTATGGAATACGACAGAGGTCGTTCATTGGAGTGATTTAGATGTGAGCTTTTCCTCAATTAATACACATCTTGTTCCTGAAGGTGAAGTTGCCATGGACCACGGACGTGTATATGTGAAAAGTGATGATTTGCTATTTCAACTATTACCACCCCAGGTAAAAGCAAAATCTTCTTTTTTATCGCCAAATAATGTACCTGCGCTCGTTTCTCATGGCTATGCCATATATCTCAGAGAATTAGTAGAAAGTGAACTATTGAAACATCATATTGTTCTTTACGATATTGAAAAAAATAGCGAGACTCTATTGTTGGTCGATAAAAGCTGGCATGTAAATCAGTGGAGTATGGATGGAGGAAGATTAATATTTTCTGCCATAGATCAATTGAATAATTCAATTGTTATCGGGGAAGTTTCGATGCTCAATCTGAATAAAACCGGAGACGAAAGTGATTTTCTGAAATCGAGTGTTATCTCTGATATGGGGAAAAATCAGTTTTTGGTAGTCGATTTTGAATCGATAGCGAGTGTTGGGGAACCAAAGCTAAATCCAAAGTTACATCCAGAATTAAGTAGTGAAGCTCCTTATATCTCTGAAATTCACATGTTGGCTGATAATCGAAATTCTATCAGTATAGATTTTTCACAATCTATGAATCCAACTTCGATTATTGAGAATCTTTCCCTTCAAGGCTCAACATTGTCAAACATAAACTATCTTCCATTATGGCAGGGGAATACACTTCATCTTATTATCGATACTGATGGTTTTACTAATAATGAGCTCGTGTTTCAGAATGATGAGTTTAAAGTCGTTAACCAACAACAACTTTTACCGGTCCAAGAACTAATGTTGAGTGTTAACGCTGCAGCACTTGCGGAAAATGGACATAGTCTTGGGGGTTATATTGATATTGCCAACTATCCTCTCAATAAAACGTTTACAACAATTTCGGATGGCAAAACATACCTGGCAAATGCCGAGAAATTTAATCGAGAAATTGGTGATACTCCGTCTTCTTTGGTGGAAGGCGCAGTTTTGGCGCATGCGCCTTGTGTGAGTACTTGCAGCGAAAGTGAATATGATCTTGGGATTTTAGAAAAAGGAAATATTCGTCATGAGTTTTCTGTTAGTAGTAATAAATTTGAATTGACGCTTTGGAATAAAACAAAATACTCTGCATCTTATAATGTTAATGATTCCCATGATCTACAAATTAAGTTTTTAGGCAATAAGATTATTATTTCGATAGGCGAACAAGAGGCAGAACTGGAATTAGCAGAAAACGATTCTCGTTATTGGCTAAGTAAATCCAATATATGGCGTCGCTACCGCATCGATATGTATAATGAGAAACTTCAAATTTCTTACTCCATAGATAATAGTAACTACACTGTTATTAATGAACTATTGTTAACCAATGTTCCGAATTATTCTACCTCAACCGATGAATATACTTGGCTGTTGAGTTTCTCAGGCGCGATAGATCAATGGTCATCTTCTTCATTAACGATCAATAATACATTATTAAATTCTGCTGGTGACCTACTAAGTTTAACTTTCAATACTGATAGTGTTATACCAGGCGATACCGGGGAGGGTGATGAAATAGGATTTGACGATAATATTGCAGGTAGTTATCCCCTCACTGCCGGTCCAGGAAGCCCGGACGATTCTTTTGGGCTTAAAGGGGGAGTCTATTTTGGTGGTGTCACTGATTGGTTTGGTGATAGTAGTGCAATGACAATTGATGCGAGCGGACGTATTCTACTTGCGGCAAAAGTTATAAACACTCAAGCCTTCGATATGGCCGTGTGGCGAATTACTGCAGATGGAGATCTTGATACAATGTTTGGTATTGATGGACTAACCACTCATCATAATGCTGCAGGTGGCAATAATCATGATGTTGCTGAAGCTGTTGTTGTTGATCCCAATTCAGGAATGATCTATGTAACGGGAGTGAGTTACAATGGTTTCGCTTATGATATGACACTCTGGCGATTAACGGATGATGGTAAGTTAGATACTACATTTAATAATCAGGGGTATGTTACCTATACCACCACTGATACAGATAATAGTGGATATGCAATAGCCATTGATTCAAACGGAAGAATAATTATTGCTGGTGAAAGCAGCTCTCGCCCAACGATTTGGGCTTATCTTCCTTCAGGCGACCTTGATACATCATTCAATGGTACCGGCGTATTTTCGTATGGCAATACGTCAGGCAGATTGACCAGCGTAATTATTGATAATAACAATATTAGCAATGATAATAATATTATTGTTACTGGCAATATGATTATTTCTGTAGGTGATACAGATATGCTGTTATTAAAGGTCTCTCAGCATGGTACTGAGATTTTTGGGAAGTTATATGATGGGGTGAACAATGGCGTGGAAAACAACGAAGGGAATGCAACCTACGGAGTTTCAGTCCAGTTGGATTACATGCAGAATTATGTCGTATTTGGATACGAATTAAACCTAACCGGTTATGATCTTGTTATGTGGCGGTTAGATGAGAATGGAATTCCAGATTCTGATTTTGCATCTGGAAGTGCGACTGAAGGTAGAATCCATTATGATAGTAGTGACAATGATTTTGCATATTCGATGGCTATTGACAGAGATGGAAAAATTTATTTATTAGCGAGCTCGAGCACTCAGAATACTGGTCTCTATGTTATTCGCTATGACATGGACGGTAATTATGATAATACCTTTGATGCTGATGGTGTGCTTTATCGAACGGGTTATAGCGGAAGAATTTTAACTCATATTGATGATAACAATGAAGAGAAAGTTTATGTAAGCGGGATGCGTGTTCTTGCCGACGGATTTGAAGGTGAGAGAGGTGTCTGGAGGATTAATCCTTAATTAAAGGAATACGCGCGAGGCATTCACAACCTCACGCATATGTATTGCTAATCTATGACTTCCCTTGAAGCTGATCCAGAATCGCTTCGTTTTCCAGTGTCGATGTGTCTTGTGTAATTTCGTCACCACGCGCAATGACTTTCAATAAACGGCGCATAATTTTACCAGATCGTGTTTTTGGTAAATTATCAGCGTAACGAATATCGTCAGGTTTGGCAATTGCACCAATCTGCTCACCAACCCAGCTGCGCAATTCTTTTGTTAATTCTTCGTTAATACCACTTTCTGGTCGTTCTTCTCGTAACACAACATATGCAAAAATTGCCTCGCCTTTTACTTCATGAGGGCGACCAACAACAGCAGCTTCAGCAACACGTGGATGTGCAACCAATGCGGATTCAATCTCCATAGTCCCCAATCGATGTCCGGAAACATTTAGAACATCATCGGTGCGGCCCATAATCCAGAAATATCCATCTTCATCTTTACGGACGTTATCACCTGCCACATAGTATTTGTTATCGAACTCAGCCCAGTACGTTTTTTGGTAGCGGTCATCGTCACCCCAAACAGTCCGCACCATAGAGGGCCACGGTTTCTTGATGACAAGAAATCCACCTTTATTGGGTTCGTCAATAATGTTTCCGTCATTATCAACAATATCAGCAGCAATGCCAGGGAGTGGAAGAGTGCAGGAGCCAGGCTTAGTAGCCATTGCACCTGGAATCGGTGCAATCATGTGTGCACCGGTTTCGGTTTGCCACCATGTATCTACAATTGGACATTTTTCTTTTCCAATCGTGCGGTGATACCACATCCATGCTTCAGGGTTGATTGGTTCACCCACCGTGCCTAATAACCGTAGCGAAGAGAGATTGTATGCATTAGGGAAATCATCTCCGGCTTTCATTAGCGCACGAATTGCGGTTGGCGCGGTGTAGAAGATTGTGACTTTGTGATCCTGGCAAACTTTCCAGAAGCGCCCCGCGTCGGGAACAGTAGGCGCACCCTCAAACATCAACATGGTTGCTCCTGTCGCTAGCGGGCCATATGCAACATAACTATGGCCGGTAATCCAGCCAACGTCTGCGGTACACCAGAAAACGTCATTGTCTTGAATATCAAATACCCATTGCATGGTCACAATGCTGTTTAGCAGATAGCCGCCAGAAGAGTGTTGAATTCCTTTGGGTTTGCCTGTAGAGCCCGATGTGTAGAGAATAAACAAAGGGTGCTCGCTGTTAACCCATTCAGGTTCACAGCTCTCAGGCATTCCCTCTATCGCATCATTCCAAAATATATCTCGGCCGGTCTGCATCGTCACGTCGGTGTTTGTTCGTTGGTATACAATAACTTTTTCTACCGAAGCACAGCCTTTATCAAGAGCGGCATCAGCCGCTTTTTTCAAATCAATGACACCACCACCACGATTTCCACCATCAGCAGTAATGACAATTTTTGCTGCTGTGTCTTCAATTCTATCTTTTAATGATTCTGCTGAAAATCCACCAAAAACGACTGAGTGAATGGCGCCGATTCGCGCACAGGCTTGCATGGCAATAACCGCTTCAGGAATCATAGGCATATAGATGATTACTCGATCGCCTTTTTTCACGCCCTGGTTTTTTAAAGCATTAGCAAAAACACAAACATTTTTATGCAGCTCAGAATAAGTTATATGTGTCGTATCACCTGGCTCACCTTCAAAAATAATGGCGGTTTTATCGCCGCGAGTACTTAAGTGGCGATCTAAACAATTATAAGAGACGTTTAATTCACCATCATCATACCAACTATAGTGTGGGGCACGATTGCTATTAAGAAGAGCGGCGAAGGGTTTGTGCCAGCTGATATGCTCTTTTGCGAGATCACCCCAAAAACCTTCGTGGTCTTCAGCAGCTGCTTTTCTTAAAATAGCGAGCTTTTCAGCATTAACAGTCGCTTTTGTAATAAAATCAGATGAAGCAGTGAACGTACGTTTTTCGTTCAAAGTGGAATCGATTGTTGTGCTCATTATTTCCTCCCTTTGTAAATTGGATTTATTGAAAGAGTATAACTCTTAAGAGAATTCTCGTTGAAATTTATTGTGAACTCCTTGGGTAATTTTGCTTTGCCATGTTGTTCAGGAAACCTCATAGCTAAAGTATGTTAGGGAATGTTCAAATACCCAGCATACACACTGTTTTTTCTCTTCATGGTCATTGCCAATTTGGAGCGCTTTTTTTGTGAGAAGACTATTTTTCATATAAACATGTCAGAGGGAAAAATAAGGTGTAAGGTTGTTTGTTTTGCCACCATTATTTATTTAATAGTTTTAAAAAGTTAATCCGATTTATACAATTCTTATTATATTTTAGCTCAAATATAAGACTTAGAATTAAATTATTTTTAGTGCTTGCTCAACTTTCGAAGTTTCAGAATCCAACAACAATGTTTGATATAATTCTCATCTAATGAAGTTAATGGGAATTTTCATGACAAGTTTTGATACATCCTGTAGAGAATGTAAACGATTAGCCAAATTTTTAGATGAGGTTAGGGCAGAAAAACCCGATTATTTTGCTTTACCCGTTCCTCCTTTTGGGGCTAAAAAAGCAAAATTATTAATTGTTGGTCTAGCGCCAGGAATGCATGGTGCAAATCGAACTGGCCGACCATTTACTGGCGATCACGCAGGTATTTTGCTGTATGAAACTTTGCATGAATTTGGTTTTGCCAGCAAACCTGAATCTGTTTCTGCAACAGATGGATTGAAACTGATTAATTGTCGTATTACCAATGCGGTAAAATGTTTACCACCACAAAACAAACCTATCGGTGCTGAGATTAATCAATGTAACAAATATCTAGCCGAGGAAATGGAAGAGTTGCCCAAAGGCAGTGTCGTTTTAGCTCTCGGGAGTATTGCGCATAATGCAACGTTAAAAGCATTAGGATTAAAGCTGAGCGCATTTAAATTTGGGCATAACGAATTGCATAAGCTTGAAAATGGTAAATATTTGTTGGATTCTTACCATTGTAGCCGTTACAACACTCAAACCAAGCGTTTAACGACGCCGATGTTTAAAGCGGTTTTTCGAAAAGCAAAAAAACTAGTCGATTAACATGAGCGATATTTTGGATTCAGAATTTGATCCTAAGGCTTTTCTAAAAACACTCACGACCAAGCCTGGTGTTTATCGAATGATAAACAAGGATGGTAAAGTTATTTATGTGGGTAAAGCTAAAAATCTAAAAAAACGAGTATCGAGCTATTTCTCTCGTTCGGATCAAACACCAAAAACAAAAATCATGGTGTCACATATTGCCAATATTGAAATAGCAGTGACGCACACAGAGAATGAAGCACTTATTCTCGAAAGTAATTTAATTAAATCGCTCAAACCTCAGTACAACGTAACATATCGGGATGATAAAAGTTACCCCTATATTTATTTGTCCACAGCACAAAAATTTCCACGCCTTGCTTATCACAGAGGATCTCGAAAGGCGAAAGGACGTTATTTTGGTCCTTACCCTAGTGCTGGTGCGGTGAGAGAAAGCTTAAACCTTTTACAAAAAATATTCCCAGTTCGACAGTGTGAAGATACCTTTTTTAAAAACAGATCGCGCCCCTGTCTGCAATATCAGATAAAACGATGTACGGCTCCTTGTGTTGATTTAGTGAGTGAAGAGGCTTATCAGAAAGATGTACGCCATGCAGTTATGTTTTTGGAAGGGAAAAACAGCGCGGTAATTGATGAGTTGGTAAAGCAAATGGAGCAAGCGTCTGAATCATTGGAATTTGAGAGGGCAGTAGTTTATCGTGATCAGATAGCCGCGCTACGTAAAGTGCAAGAGAAACAATACATCACTGGTGAGAATGAAACGAATCTTGATGTGATTGCAGGTATTATTCGTGGTGGCATGGGAAGTATTCAAGTTTTTAATGTTCGTGGAGGAATGAATTTGGGAAATAAATCATATTTTCCCAAACTCGTGGAGCATACTTCGGTTGATGAAATGCTTTCAGCTTTTATTGCTCAATATTATATCGGTAAAGCAGGTGTGAGAATTTTGCCGCCGGAAATTTTACTCAACGAAATACCCCAGGATAATCAGTGGTTGGAAGATGTTTTATCAGAGCAAGCTAGTAGAAGAGTTAAGTTGAATGTTAATGTTAGAGGTGACCGTGTCCGGTGGGTTCGCCTTGCCTTGGCGAATGCAGAAACAGCATTGGACGCGCATCTTGCCGGCAAAGCTAATATGTTAGGACGTTTTGAGGCGCTTCAAGAAGCGCTTGGGCTTGATTCTCTACCTCAGCGTATTGAGTGCTTTGATATTAGCCACACTATGGGCGAAGCAACAGTCGCATCTTGTGTAGTGTGTGAACCTTCGGGTGCAATAAAATCTGATTATCGTCGTTTCAATATTGAAGGTATTACGCCAGGGGATGATTATGCTGCAATGTTGCAAGCACTGACTCGACGTTATAAGCGAATAAAGGAAGGGGAGGGCAAGTTGCCTGATATTTTATTAATCGACGGTGCTAAAGGTCAGTTATCACAAGCAGAGCAAGTGATGGAGGAGTTGCAAATTGACGGTGTTATATTAATCGGTGTGGCAAAGGGACCTGATCGTCGTGCAGGATTAGAGAAACTTCACTTGTCGGGAAAAGATAAACCTTTTTCTCTACCGCCCAATTCTCCCGCATTACATCTCATACAATTTGTCAGGGATGAATCCCATCGCTTTGCAATAACAGGCCATCGTAATCGCCGAGGTAAAGCAAGACAAGAATCACCATTGGAAAATATTGAAGGTCTTGGGCCAAAGCGCAGGCAGTTGTTACTTAAGCAGTTTGGTGGTCTGCAGGGTATTAGTCGAGCAGGTGTGGAAGATATCGCCAATGTGAAGGGAATCAGCACGCCGCTAGCTGAAAAAATATATGCTGTTTTTCATGCAGATTGAAATATATCTCAATGGCGTTCACAAATTTTGATTGAAGTTGTTTTGAGAAATTGAGTTGCAATAGACAAAAGCTTATTATCCGATCAATGCATATGTTAAAGTAGCTGTTGAAAAATGTTAGCAATTTGAATCATAAAGTATCTTCCTACTTCGGGGATGATTAAAAAATAATCGATATTTAAGTGTTAAAAGAAAAATGAATAGCATTCCAACACTAATAACCTGGGGACGTATAGCACTGATACCAGTGTTTGTACTCTGTTTTTTTCTACCAGTTAGCTGGTCCAATGAAGCAACAGTCATCATATTTCTCTTGGCTGCTGTGACAGATTGGCTAGATGGTTATCTCGCCAGAGTACTTAATCAGACATCAAAGTTTGGCGCTTTTTTAGATCCTGTTGCGGATAAGTTAATGGTAGGTGTTGCGTTGGTGTTGATTGTTCAAGCAAATCCTTCACCCTGGATTGCAGTTGCTGCGGCAATTATAATCGGAAGAGAGATTGCGGTTTCCTCGCTTCGTGAATGGATGGCAGAGATCGGCGAGCGAGCAAGTGTTGCAGTATCTGCTGTCGGTAAAATCAAGACCACAGTGCAGATGCTTTCAATTTTAATGTTACTTTATCATGAGCCCTTTAAAGCGTTCTCTGCGTACGAAACAGGGGTGGTGCTGTTATATCTGGCTGCGTTTTTAACGCTGTGGTCTATGGCACTTTATTTGAAAGCTGCTTGGCCAAGTTTCCGGGATTCGTGATTTGTAGCTATACCAATTTACTGCTTTGATTATTCTATTTCTTTGATTATAAAGAGTAATTATTGACTTCCATGGAAAATGACATTAATAAATAAATATTAAAAAAGTTTAAGCTAATGCTTGACAGTAAAGTCTCAATGAGTAAAATAGCGCGCTCATTACAGGCGGGAATAGCTCAGTGGTAGAGCACAACCTTGCCAAGGTTGGGGTCGCGAGTTCGAGCCTCGTTTCCCGCTCCAAATTCTAGAGCCTCGGCTGTACAGTCGGGGTTTTTTAATTCTTAAAGTATGACTGAATAAATAACAAATGATTCTGTTATTGAAGATTCTGTTATTATAGTAACGAGCATTGGCTGGGTGGCAGAGTGGTGATGCAGCGGCCTGCAAAGCCGTCAACAGCGGTTCGATTCCGCTCCTAGCCTCCATACAATTTGTATGTTGTGATTCTGACGCTTGGCAGCGTAGAATGTTAAAGCCATACCCTAGCCCGGGTGGCGAAATTGGTAGACGCAAGGGACTTAAAATCCCTCGAGGGAAACCTCGTGCCGGTTCGATTCCGGCCCCGGGCACCATCTTTTATCACTACAAATCCTTTTTTTCAAATACACATAATCGTTTATTTTTTTGATTATACCCTGTAAATTCTTCGTGTAATCTTGCATCTAGCGTGTTTATAAGTATTACCTGTATGATCCTGGTATTAGCTAACGTCTCTATTCAAATGTAAGTCGTTTTTCTATTCATCCCTAGTATTCATCCTTAGTACGACAGGCGCCTGACCGTTGTTTGGAAACAGACGACGTTTGCTTGATATTTTTAAGCTAAACTATCAAGCTAATATTCTATATCTATGTTCACATGAAATATAAACAAGCAAACGAAGCAGAGTTAAATTGGGATGATGGGCAGCCTCAAAGTGTTTTGTATGGGGATCCGTATTCTTCTATTGCTAATGGTTTGGCGGAAACAGAATATGTTTTTATAAAACATAATGGACTACCAGAACGATGGGAAAATAAATCCAATTTTGTGATTGCTGAAACGGGTTTTGGTATGGGGCGTAATTTTCTTGTGACTTGTCAGCAATGGTTAGCTACAACTCATATATCTCAAAAGCTAACGTTCATTTCAGTGGAAATGCACCCATTGGCAATCGCAGACCTTCAACAAGCACTCGCAAAATGGCCAGAACTCAAAGAATATTCTCAAGAGCTGCTTGAGATATATCCAACAAACATTCCTGGATTTCATCGAATGGAGATGTTCGATGGGCGTGTTTGTTTGTTGCTTCTCATTGGTGATGCAACTGAAATGTATCAACAATTGATAGCGAAAGTTGACGCATGGTTTCTTGATGGCTTTTCTCCGGTAAAAAATAATGCTATGTGGTCGCCTTTATTGTTCTCTCAAATTTCTCGGCTAAGTGAACAAGGTTCAACGTTTAGTACGTATGCTGCAGCAGGTGATGTTCGTCGTTCGCTGCAGGCAGCAGGTTTCGATGTTAAAAGAAGCCCTGGTTTTGGGAAAAAGCGTGAGATGATCTATGGGGTTATACCTAAACCTTCAATCTCAAGAACTTCCAAACCATGGTTTAATATTTCAAAGGCCCTGTCAGATAATAAAAAAGAAATTTGTATTATCGGTGCTGGGATTGCTGGATTAACAACTGCTTATGTCTTTTCTAAAAGAGGATGGAAAGTAACCGTTGTTGATAAGCAGCCTGACGTCGCAGGTGGTGCTTCCGGGAATCCTGTTGGATTGATCATGCCGCGTTTTACTGCTGATATGAATCGCGGTGCTCGATTCTATACGGAAAGTTTTTTAAATACGGTTCGTTGGTTAAACCTCTTGCAAAAACAAAACGATTTTAAACATTGGTATCAATCCGGTGTTCTGCATTTAATGCCAGAAGATAAATTATCAAAGTTGCGAAAACTTAATTTTCCAGAAACCTTTGTTACTGAGTTAAGTATAGAAAAAATACAAGCAAGTTATAAAATTAAAGCCAGTACTGGTGGACTGTTAATCCACCAAGCAGGATATGTTGAACCCTTCAAACTTTGTCATTTTTTGTATGAATTGCTTAAAGATAATGTCGTCTTTCGGTTTTCAACGGAAGTCAGTGAGTTAGTCAAAGATGATCAGGTGTGGCAATTAAAATGTGATGATGGAGTAATAATTAATTCAGAAAATGTTGTTGTCGCCAATGCAAATGATGTCAGCCGTTTTTTTTCGGAAGATCTTGTTACTATCATTCCTGTACGAGGCCAAGTGAGTCAGGTGCCCAAAGCACAGCTGAAGTTTAATCTCGATTTTCCTATTGTTTGTGAAAACTACATTACACCTGAAGTCGATGGTGAAGTGGCACTCGGTGCAAGTTATGATAGGAAAAAATTGACGACTGAATTAAGCGAAAGAGAGCATTTAGAAATTGTGGCGCAAATGAAAACTGTTCTTGGTGATTTATTTAATGACGAAAAATTTACAAAAGGTCGGGCTTCAATTCGTTGCACAACGCATGATCGTTTTCCTGTTATTGGTCCGGTTCCTGGTTGGGAGTATTATCGCAAGTCATATGCTGAATTAAAGCACGGTAAACCTATAGAAAATTTTCCTGACGGAGAATATCAGCCTGGCCTTTTTTTGAATACTGGTCATGGCTCAAGAGGATTAGTTTCAAGTTATAACGCGGCTGAATTGTTATTTTCAATGATTTCAGGACTTCCTCTCCATTTTGAAAACGAAATTATAGAATCAATACATCCGGCGAGATTTATAATTAAGAAACTCAAGAGAGGAAGCTTAGTTTCTGATTAGTCGTTATTTGTGCAAAAACAAAGCAAATATTGATTGTGTTCATTATATTCAATCCGTAAAATTGAGTTTCTCTGGCGATATTGCCATTTCCTTGAATGGATAAATAATATCTCTAAAATCCTGGAGGATTCAGGATGAGAATACTGAAAATATAAGCTGGAATCCCAATTATTCATCTCTAAACGGCAATGCCCGAAAGCTGTGTATAAAATAAATATTATTATGAAAATCAAAACAATAAACTTGAGTGCCACACTATTCATCGCATTGATTTCGCTGATAAGCTGTAGCAGCGAAAACAATAAAGTTCCAGCAAAGAACGACAACCCCGCGTTTTCAAGCAAAAAAAATAACTTTATTCCTGCTGGAATTTCTGTAACAACAAAGAATGGTGTGGCAGAACTTTCTTGGCCAGAGTTTCCGGATGCAACGGCTTATCAATTATATTGGTCTACCTCTGCTGTAACTGATATTAAAACAGCGGAAAAAGTTAAACTTAGCTCACCGTTTTATCGTCATGAAAATATTATAAATGATGTTAATTACTATTATACCTATTCCGTAGTGATAAATGGCGTTGAAAGTTTATACTCAAATGAAGTTACAATAACAGCGCTTTCTCCTCCAGTGGATGCTCCTACAGACGTGAAAATTATTCCTGGTGATGAGCGATTAACATTAATTTGGACAGCGTCTAATAATAGTAATCTACCCAAAACAGATTTACTTTATCATGTGTATTGGAATACATCGGGTAATGTCACAAAAGATGATGAAAAATTAGTAGCTTCTGCGTCACCTGCTGTGCATCTTGGGCTTAACAATGGGGTGCAATATTACTATCGAATAGCCGCCGTTATCGATAGCCTCGAAGGAGGGTTGTCCAATGAAGTTTCTTCTGCTCCACATACCCCGACGCTATTCGCACCTCTCAACGTTGTTGTTACAGCGGGTGTAAGTGAAAATCTGCTTGAGTGGCAAGCCGTCGAATTTGCAGACTCTTATTCGGTATATTGGAATACTTCAGGTGAAGTAGGATTGTCTGATCAGTTCTTTGAAGTATCAGAGCCAGTATTTACCCAAAAAAACTTACGTAATGGTAATACATATTTTTATCGAGTAATGGCCCATAACTCATCTTTCAATAGTTCATTTTCAAGAGAAGTATCAGCCAGGCCAGCGACAGCGTTACCAGGCACCCCGCAAAGAATTTCCGTGGTTGCTGGCGTAGAGAAAGCTACAATAAATTGGAGTGCGGTGGAGAACGCCATACTTTATAACTTATATTGGTATACCAATGGCGCCGTGACCAACGTTAATCCCAATGTGATCTCGCCTTTTAATCATAATAATTTGTCCTCGGATTTGGAAGTCAATTATCGAATATCAGCCGTTGTAAATGGTGTTGAAGGTTTACCCTCCGCGCAAGTAACGGTTAAACCATTGCCACAGCCTGCTGCCGCACCTGCTGGAGTTGTTATTACCAATTCTCAATCTCAAGGCGTTTTACTTACTTGGGAGCCGGATGAATCAGCAATTGCATATAACCTATATTGGAATACTACAGGAGACGTTACTACTGAAGATGAAGTGATAAAAAATGTAACATCTCCTTACGCACATGTTGACGCAGAAAATGGCAAAACATATTTCTACATGATAACTTCCGTCAATAATGAAGGTGAAAGTTTGCCATCTAATGTCATTAAAGTAACCTTGGCGCCGAATGCCCCAAATGATATTAGGGCAGAAATAAATGAGAACGCTATCGGGCTTCAATGGGATGAGGTTAGTGGAGCAAAAAATTATCATCTTTATTGGTCGACGTCACCAGATATTGCCATTAAAGAACGTAATCATATTCCTACGGTCAACCCTGGATTTACCCATATTGACCTTGCTTATGGTCAAAAGTATTACTACATCATCACATCTGAAAACGAAGCGGGAGAGAGTGTAGGTTCCCAAGAGCTTGTTGTTAAGACTGATGAAAAAACAATAATACCAGTAGCAGCGCCGACAGATATATCTGTATCTGTAGTGGCTAATGACATAGTGCTGAATTGGTCTGAAGTTCTCTATGCTACATCATATAAAATGTATCTCTCACCAAGTCCTATTATTTCCATTGATGGCTTGGATGGTATTCCAATAGAAGCTACTGAATATGTTCATCAATCGCCTGTTGTTAATCAACAATATTATTATCGCATTAGTAGTATCGGTTCTTCAGGAGATAGTACTGTTTCGGAGCAAGTGACAGCAGTTATCGAAGATAAATTAATATCTGATGCATTGAAATTGATACCTGATCAAACATTCCGAAATTGCATTAGTTCAATGGCTTCTGAACATCAATGGATCAATGCCAGTGAAGTTTCATATTTGGAATGCAGCTCTGGTGAAGGTGG
Source organism: uncultured Ectothiorhodospiraceae bacterium (assembly GCA_945787715.1). GTDB lineage: Bacteria > Pseudomonadota > Gammaproteobacteria > S012-40 > S012-40 > CALZJE01. The sequence continues at coordinate 73,191 of CALZJE010000008.1, forward strand.
CTTTATTCAAAGTCTTGATGGTATTCATCAATTCCTATTCGTGACGGAGTTTACCTTTTTTGGGGGCAAAATACAAAATCTCGATGCTTTTTCGGGACTTTCATTTCCTGCATTAACACGTATCCAATTGGTGAATAATGGCATTGAGAATATTACTGGTCTTGGGGAGATAATAGCCCCTAATCTTTCTTATTTAATATTAGATCAAAATAAAATATCAGACTTGAATCCACTTTCTTCACTATCAAGTTTAATTGAACTATCTGTGTCTCAAAACCAGGTGGTTGATGTCTCTCCAGCATCAAATTTAACAGCGCTTCGGAAGTTGGATTTCCATGCTAATAAGATAGGCGGAGTTAATATAGGCAATCTAAATTCTTTGCTTCCATTAACATCGAGCGATACGTTTGAATATTTTAATGTCGATCAGAATATAGGTGTTGATTGTGCGGAATTAGAAATGGTACTTCATTCTCTTGGTGGCATAAAGATACCTGATTCTCCAATAAACGATATTAACTGTTCGGTAACTGAGAGCTCTCTACCGTTATCGCCAAAAAACATAGTCGCTAGAGCTGGAGCTGATTTTGTTCAGTTTCTTTGGGATGAATCATTAGGAGCAACTTCCTACACTGTATATTGGTCAAATGAATTCATTGGTTCTAGTTCTGGTTCTGGTGCTGAGGTGTTTGAGTTTCCTGAAGTTACACATGATTTTGTTCATCAACAACTGCAGAGTGGTTTGCCTCACTATTATCAAATATCAGCGAGTAATGCGAATGGTGAAAGTATCCAAACAAGTGAAATTTCTCTGACACCACTGCCTGTGTTGTTATCAGAAATGACAGTGCCAGATCCTGGCTTTCAAGAATGTGTCAACGATATTATCGATACAGGACCGTGGGTATATGCGCATGAAGTGGAAGTATTAAATTGCAGCCTTAGCAGTAATACATCGATTAATGATCTAACCGGAATTCATCTTTTTTCAGGTGTTAGAAGTATCGATTTATCAGGGAAGGGTTTAGAGACTCTGGATGGATTTGACTTTTCTTACTTTCCTGACCTTGTTTCATTGAATTTATATGGTAACAGTATTTATAGCGCTGAAGCACTTTCAACATCTATTGTGCCGCAGTTAAAGGATCTCGATATAAGTTCAAATAATCAACTACTAAGTGTAAAGCCACTAAATAGCCTGACTTCATTAACGTCGCTTAAACTAGTTTGGAATAGCTTAGTTGATTTACGAGAAATACCAGACTTGGTGAATCTTGAAGACCTCGATATATCTTCAATGTCATTTTTTAGTGGAATTAGTTTAAATATCGATGTGCTGAGTAACTATTCAAAATTGGTGGAATTGGATATGTCATTTAATGTCATTACTGATTATTCAAGCTTGTCTGATTTAACCAACTTAGAACGATTGCTTCTTATAAATAATAAAATAGATGATATAAGTTTTATCACAATACCTTCATCGGTTCTTGAACTGAATTTATCTAATAATGAAATTAGTGATGTTACGCCATTATCAGGAATGACTCAGTTACAGTTTCTCAATCTTAATCGGAATGTTATTGGCAATACACCGGAAGAGAATATTATCAAATTAAACGCACTAACTTCTGCGTCTGAAATCTCCTTGATTGGGAATAGAAGTATGGAATGTAATGAGCTTATACAATTAATATCGGATTTAGAAGTTGGTGTAGTAAAATTTAGTGATGGAAGTAGAGTTGTACCTGAACAAAACCTAGATTGCACTATTTATAATCCCTAACGCTGCGTCGTTTGAAGATTACTAATACTGTAATCGGATAATATAAAAAGGATTATTTGTATGGCGCTCTTTTTTAGAATGCCAACTCCATTCTAGCGCCAAAGGAAAGATTCTGGTTTGTTGTATAGCGTTGATCAAGAATAGTTTCATACATGATGAATGCGTTGAATCCGTGTGGTAATACTGCGGATATACCAATGTTTGTTCTGAAATAATCTAAGTCAGGCCTATCAGTTTGAAAACTAAAACTAGTTGCATTAGCATCATCTACAAAGCTGCCTTTGATCGAATCTTTTCCTGTACTAAATTCATGTACCCATGAAATATCGATTTGTGGAATCAAAACTCCCCATGTTTGACTAATAGGGTAGCTTAATTGAGAGCCAAGTTCACCGAGTGTTGATGCTAGATTTCGTTTATCGATAACAAGGTTTAATTCGTTTGCACCGGTTTCTTTATAACTTTCAATCGTTGAGTTCAAATGGTCAACTTTACCGGTGAGGGTAACACTAAAGCCATTTTTCTGGTGGATGACATAACCTGCGCCAAGACTTATCGCATTTGATGAGCTTTTTGTATCACCTGTTGCTCTTTCACTGATACTGTTACCTGCTGCGTCGTAATTAATATTTCTTCGTGATGAATAGTCGTTGTTTCCGCGGGTGATTATGATGTCAACATATAAACTGTCAGCCAAATAATAAGTTCCGTATGCTGTTAAACTTAGTCCTTGTGCGTCAAGCGATCCACCGTTATCAGATATATCCAGGTCAGTATTTGCATAGCCTGTTGCTACACCTAAAATCATTTGGTGTGTTAATCGATAATCAGCACCAATTGTTAAACCTTGAGAGTCATAATTAAAACCGTCTTCTAACAATGTGTTCGACCTACTACCTTCGCCAATATTGCCACTGGCAAATATTCCCAGCTTATTGCTCAATAATCCAAATGGTTCAGTGCCATCGCTGTTTTCACTATTATTGAAAAATAGATGCGATTTATTCTTTTGGGATTGGTGCTTTTCGAGGAAGTTGAATGATAAATCACCCAAAGAGATTCCTCGACTTCCTTGGCGTAGCGCTGACAAGCGGCTACCAATATTTCTCAATTGATTTTGTGCGAATGTATTTCCCACTTTATTTTGTGTAGCGACTTCTTCTGGCGCAATTTCTCGCATGGCCTTTTCAACTTCCTCTGGAGTTGCTTGACTTAATTCATTACAACGGATTGAGAAAGATTCATTGCTGGTTGATTGAGATGCACATATATCTTCAAGTACAGATGCAATACTTTTTTCGATAGGGATCGATGTTTCTGTTGGAAGAGCGATAATTGAGCCAACAGTGATACTTATCACCGCATTAACTATTTCATTTTGATCGCCCGTAACAGAGTACGTAATTTGATCTACTCCTGTGTAATCTGTGTTTGGCGTATAAATAATGGAAAGTTGCTCCTCACTAACACTCGCTGTTCCATTGGAAGGAGGGGACGAAATTGAAATAGTAAGCGGACCGTCATTATCGATAGCTGAGATGCTACTACTTAAATCAATCGTAATGTTATTGTTTTGATTAGTATTCACAAATATATTTGATGCAGTTAGTGCAAAACAATTATTAGCGATAAAAAAGAAGATCATCAGAAAAAAGAAGTTTCTAGCGGTTATTAAATGAGCAATTCGGTTTTTGTTGTGTAGCATTTTTTGCCTGTTGGAAAAAGGTGTCTAAAGTATATTTTACAATTAAATAAGTATATTGAGCTAGTTTTAATCAGTGTGTTTTTTAAACGCAATAGGCTTTAGCCAGCCAGTTATGCGTAACACATAGAGAAAAATTAAAGAAATGGTGAATTGATTAGATATTTAAACTAAATCCCCTGCTACTTACAGGGAGTACAAAATCCGTTGGAGTTTCCAAAGGGGAGAGCTTTACATATCCCCTTTGGTTGTCAACAGGGAGCGCTTCGTTGACGAAGTAAAAATTGATGAGTAGAAATCTGCTGGCTTAATTTATAGTGTCTTCTTTATCTTCATCTTCCGATTTTTTAAGCCATTTATCGTAACAATCTAATCCGCAGAAATGCGCGACATAGTCAGAAGCTTCAGCATTTTTAGCTTCAGATAGCGGAACTTCTTTTAGACAGACATCACATTTAATTGTTTCGTCATTGTTGTCTTTGTCATTCATGCTAATTCTCTCCCTTCACTTAATTTAAGCTAACATTTAGCTTATCGGGCTAGTATTCATTTAACATTTCTGTAATCTGCATCAAGCCAGCAGCGCGGTAAACTTTCACCAGATGGAAACTGAAGCTGATCTTTTGAAATACTTTCTTCATCCTGCAGTTCTTCCCCATGGTGAAAACGTGCAAGTATGCTATTTTTCATGGGATCAACAACTGAAGAGATCTCCATAATCTCAACCAAATCGCCGCTTTGTTTGTGTTTCAAATACATGGTTTCGTCCTCCATCTAGGGAAAAAATTTATCGTATATAGTAAATTATGGTTTATTTTTTGAAAAAAGAAAGAAATATTAGGGATTAATAATCCTGTGGAATTTTGTCAAGTACAATACCATTTTAAATAAATATCAATAATAACTTTAAAATGGATCGATGTCTCGACAGAATTGCTAAGACAAGCATGATGAGGTGATTATTACTTAATGAATGATTTAAAAAATAGAGAGGCAATAAGCACTTGGAAATGTTGAATGAGACTTATTGGAAAGCAATGTCCAGAAGTGACATTATTTCAATCGCATGTTCGCTTTCTCTGATTTCAACCTCTCTTGCACCTTTTTCTTCGAGCCACTGATCAAAGTTCTGGAGTTCTTGAACGCTTGGGCAATCACCTACGCCACCGATAGTTTTACAGGCAATTGCTGCCCAAAGTCGGCCTGTGCGAATAGACGTTTGAAATTCATCAAGTGTGAAGTTGGGTTTATTACAGAGATGAGAAACAACACCCGCCGCGAACGCATCTCCTGCACCTGTGGGATCAATAACCTCGTGCACATCGATTATCGGCCAGGCCAGAATAAATGAGTTTTGGCGTTTTTTGTGAATCCCCAAAGCACCAAATCTATCCAGAGTGATTATTGCATTTATTTTCAATTGATGAATAACATCAACAATTTCCTTTAAGCTCTTCTTTTCACCATTTGAAGAAAAGAAACGCTTGGCTTCTTCGAGATTTAATTGAAAGACATCTATTTTTGGAAGGTCACTCTTCCAGAACTCGTATCCCAGGTTAATTTGACTTGAGCCAAAATTAGAAAATAACTGGCTATTGCCAAAAAAATGATTGATAAGATATTTTGTACTTTCACCACAGTTTTTCGCATTGATATCTTTCCCGTCACTTTGTATATGTCCAATCATCACTAAGTCCGGGCTGGCTTGTGCAATCTCTTCAGCATAAGCCACTCGATTTTTTAATTGTTTGATAAAATACGTTCCATTACGGAGTTTTTGAGTAAATATTGTTCGGACGGAGCCATGAACAAGGATTGTTGTATTTGAGGTTTTTATGTCTGGATCTAGAAAGCTTGACGTTGCGTTGTCAGATTTAATAAATGCTAAAACACGTTCGCTAGCCGAGTTATTCTCGACTAAACAGGTGAATGTGAGTTGAATTTTTTTACCGACTTCATCGTTTCCAATTGTTAATATAGGAAATACATCTAGGCCTGCGCAGAGTAGGCGCATAGCATAATTAACGGCACTTCCTCCGTAGAGCTCGGTAACTTCAGCAAAATGCTTATTGCCGAAGCTAATATCGTTTTCTACAGAAAGGATATTTTCTGAGTTACCACCACCGATGGCGAGAATGAGCGGTGTTTTCTTTTTAAGTGACATAAATTGTTTTTTTGATGAATTGTAAGTTAAGAATATGCTTAGCGGTAAACTGCTAGTGAGTGTTTTGGTTGAAAATTCTGCAATATGAGGGCCAGTCAGTGTTGTGGTTGTAAAATAAGCAGGTCAAATATAAGTCTGAATTGAGCGCTTAAATATTGATAAATATTTGTTTTAATTGGGTGCAGCACATAACTTCCTTTTGCTATCTTTTAATTTATCAATTTATAATGAATTCTAACAGTGATGATAAAAAAACATCAAAAATATGTGTGTTTTTTGAGTATCAATCGTTATTCACTTATATCTAAAGTAGAGATTTAAAAGATGGAAATAATTATATTATTTATTGTGCAATGGTACGTATCAGTATTTATGCAGAGTTTTTACCTGCATAGATTTGCTGCGCATGGAATGATGGAGATGTCGTTTTTCTGGTCACGAATCTTCTATTTAATAACCACTGTTGTGCAAGGTCCTTCATTTTTAAATCCTCGTGCGTATGCTATTTTACATACACTACATCATGGATTCAGTGACACAGAGAAAGATCCTCATTCCCCGCACTATACAAACAATGCGCTGACTATGGTATGGGAAACCTTCAATATTTACACGGATATTCGCAAGCGTCGCATTCATCAGAATTTTCCAATCAAGCGTGAATGTGTTGATTGGTCTTTTTTTGAAAATATAAACAATACACGTTTGATGCGGATAGCGCTGATTGGGCTCTATTTCGCGTTATATTGGAATTTTGCAACGTCTCCCTGGTTGTGGCTTTTATTTCCAGTTCATCTCTTCATTGGCCCCTTGCAAGGAGCATTGGTAAACTGGTTTGGGCATAAGTATGGTTATGTAAATTATGACGATGTAAAAGATCATTCCCGTAATACATTACTCGTTGATTTTCTCTGTCTAGGTGAGTTGTATCAAAACAATCATCATAAGTATCCTAAAGATATTAATTTTGCGCAAAAGAAAAATGAAAAAGATCTGAGTTTAATTTTTATAGAAATGTTTGAGAAAATGGGAATCGTTACTTTTGCTCGCAGAATAAGAACGACTGGCGAGAATGAAAGTAGGGTTAAACAGAGTACGTGACGTCAAATAAAGGCGTGAAATATTTCTATGATGTATTGAGTCATGGTTAAGAAATGATAGCTGTTTAATAATTCTTGATTGAATAGTATTGTTCTTTGAAATCTTATCAATTATCACAATAAGATAGTTTGATACGATATTGAATTTTTATGGTTAACCGATAAGTTTATTAATCCGCGGAATCAATTCTTCAATTTTTATGGGCTTCTCAATAAAGTCTGCAGCGCCTATTCCAAGTACATGCTCTCTGGTCGTAACCTTGTTATCTCCCGTAATAATGATCACCGGAACAGGCTCTGTTTTAGGGTTTTGTTTTATACGTTCAAGAATTTTTATTCCGTCAATATCAGGTAGCAAAACATCTAATATTAATAAATCTGGTAACGGACCTTGTGTTAACATCGTGAGTGCAGTATATCCATCAGGGACATCAAAAACTTCAACATCTAGGTCTTCTAATACACGTCTCACATATTGAACTATCGCTTGATCATCATCCACAACCATGATTTTTGGACGTATTTCAGGAAATTTAGCAATCATAGTCGTTTTTACCTCTGGTTCCGATTCTATGATTAAATTACCATTGTGTGCCAGCAATATCTCATTGCAGTGAGGTATTCCGATACCTGAGCCTTTTTCACCAGCAGTTCCTAGGGTAGATGTTTTTGTTTCCAGTGAAATTAAGTCAGTTATTTTTTCTTTGGGAATTCCCACTCCTGTATCTTCAACAGCAACTGTAGATCCATCAGGAGAATAAATGCGTATTATTGAATTTTTATGGCTAAATTTAATGGCGTTACTTAAAAAGTTTTGTATGAGTTGATTTATCAGAACTTTATCTGAGTAGATGCGTGATTTTTTATTGACTTCATTTTTAATTTCAATTTCTTTTTCTTCTGCCATGAAGCTAAGTCGGTTAACGACTTCATTAACGATGTAATAAAGATTGTTGAATGTACGTATTGGTTTAATGAATCCTTGTTGCAAGCGACTGAGGTCTAATAAATCTTCAACCATATTAAGTAATTGTTTTGATGAATTGAGAGCCAATGTAGTAAGTTTATCTTTTTCTTCCATTGGAATTGAAATATTCTCTTCTTTATTTGTTGCTAATGTCAATGCACCAATAACAGCACCTAGAGGGTTTCTTAAATCGTGAGATACTAACGATACGTATTTGTCCTTTAATGCGGTTGCCATTTCGGCTTGTTCTTTTGCTACTCTGAGCTGAGTTTCTTGTTGAAATCTGTGGTATGCATAGTTAGATTGGCGAATTAGTAGTTTGGGATATGTTTCATCTTTAAAGAGAAAGTTTTGCGCGCCCAATGCAATCGCTTCCATTCCCAGCTTCTCATCATTAATACCAGTTAACACAACTATTGCGATGTCATCACATTTTTTTCGGAAGTTTGTAATCGTCTCAAGTCCGGATGAATCCGATAGATTAAGATCTAGAAGTACGATATCAAAACTATTTTTTTTCACAGGGTTTGATAATGTGGAAAACGCTTCTTTAAGGCTTACTACATGTGTAATTTTCGCTTGGCCAAATTCTACGGGTGCACTGGAGAAAACAGAATTAACAATCATTGCGGATGATTGGCTGTCTTCTACTAATAATACGTTTTTGACGGAAAAATAGGCAGTATCTGTTAACATATCAATGATGGACTCGCTTAGATGTTGACGCTAACGGCAAATATTAAAATAAATTAAATGTAAAAACATTCTGATAAGCGATCAAAGACACTGATGTTCATGACTAAATGTCGGGAAATTATGTTTTAATCCAAGCGCAAAAAAGTGACTAAATTACTGGGGGTTTTCGTCAAGTTAATGGGGGATGTGGTTTTTGAATCGTGGCAACTGAAAGATTAATCGAATTTAATAAACCAGCTCAGCGGTAAACATAAAAATGTCACCCTCTAGGCCGCTGTTTTGGCTATAGCGTTCATACTTCACTTGAAATTGTGATCGACCTAGATATCGTGGTGTATAACCCAACTTAAGCCCATATAAGCGGGATGTAAAAGCCTTTAAGGAGCTGGATGATGTTAAATATTGCTCCATTCCAGTATAAGACGATTTCAAGAAGTCTGCTGAGTTTTGCTCATAAAATCGTATTTCGCCGCGGAGTTGCAAGCGTTTGCTTAATTTTTGATAGGCTTTTACCTCAATAGTATTTGAACTTAGCGCCCAATCATCTTGATAAAAACGATAACCAAAATGTAAGGCGGTTTGTGTTGCTAGCCAATGAGCGTAACGAATTCCTACTGCTTGTCGAATCCGGTTGGAGGGTAAAAACTCATCAAAGATTAAATTGTTTTCCAGCACAATCTGTCGATTCCCAGTGCTCAAATAACCTTTATTATTCTGTAGTGTATAACCCAGCTGCATGATTGAAGTAGGTGATAACACCTGAGTCAATGCCAGCGAATAATTGTCTACGTCCTTGGACTTTTTATTTTCCATGAATCGACCATTAACGGTATCGAAATTATGTGCATATCCCATACTTAATGTTGTATTGCGTCGATTGAAATCTTTGGACAAACCAATGGATGGCGAAAAGGATTCATAATCCTTTTCTATACTTTGCAGGTAACCTGCGTTAAAGGTCCAGTCTCCTTTAATGTGTGAAATACCTGCCACATATTCCTGGCGGGTATCAACCGATGATTCCAGATCACCAGTGAATTGTGAGGCGCCTGAAATGGAATCAATGCCGTCATAGTTTGTTTCAACCCGGTCTACAGTGAACTTGGCGTTAACTGTAGTCTGAAGGGATAAAATATTTTCGTAAGAGAGAATTGGTTTAGTAATAGTTAAGCCAGGCGTGAGGCTGTAATAGTGGGTCATTAAGCCGACAGTGCTGTCTGCGAACGCAGTCCATTGCATACTTAAGAGCAGTATTACAATACCTGTTATGGAATAGCGTCGTCGACGAAATTTTGATAAAACAAACATAGATCTAGTTGCAGCCACAACCACCACCGCCTACGCCAAACCCACCTGTAGAGCCTTCCAGAGAATTCAGAAAGTGTTCTCGCGCGCCAATTTCAACTTTTTCCATATCAAACTGCATTTCCGGTTTGGAAAGGGTTTCGCGCTGAAAAGGTTGAACAGTTGTGCATGCGCTGATAAATAGTGTTAGAAATAGAATGATTACTTTCATTTTTTCTCTTGCAAAAGGCTTGAAACCTCTTGGCTCCATTTAATGGTGTCTTTTTCAGAATTAAAACCGTAGTGTTTGTAACGCACAATTCCGTTCTGATCCAGGATATATGATGAAGGCATGGCGACTGCACCAAAGCTCGAAACAACATTTGTTTGTGGATCAAATAACACACGGCTTCTAATTTTATATTTTTCTAAAAACTGATTGGCATTTTCTATGTCACGGTCAATATTGATTGCTAATACGACTAAGTTATCAAATTTATCCTGCAGTTGATCTAACATGGGCAGTTCTTTGCGGCAAGGAGTGCACCAGCTCGCCCAAAAATTTATGAAAACAATCTTGTCTTTAAAGTCGTTGAGTTGGTAACTATTATTATCTGCACCCTCAAGTTTAAAAAAAGGTGCTGGCTGGCCCACCGCAGCTGCGAGAGTGACGGTAGGCCAGGCCAGACAAAGTATCAGAAGTGTTTTCGTTAAGCGGGAGGAGCGAAATATCTTCTGGGGAGGGGAAGTAATTGTCATATTTACATCCATTATTAATTATTTTTGGCGCCTTCAGCGATCCATTGTCGTATCGCTTTATAGTCCGCATCGTCTGTAGATCGCCAGGATGCGCCACCGCCATGTTGGGAGCCATACATTGGCGTTGCCAACACCAAGCTGGCATCAGGATTGTTCAGATTAACGATATCTTGAATGCCTTTTTCTGAATTTTCATCTTTCTCAAAAGCGGATAAATCCAGGCCGCCACCATAAGCATATTTGGTTCCTTTGGGGTATTCAACCCAGGGTCTTGCTTTTTCTGGCAAATGACATGATTTGCAACGATTCTTCAATACCGGCATAACATGCTTTTTGAAACTCACACCGGTTTCCGGATAACTTGATAAGGTCGAAAAACCACTTGCCAACAAAGCCCCTCGGCTGTTCAATGGTGCGTGATGCATACCACAACTCATGCGAGAGGTTGTTGAGCTGCTACCACCAACACCGGGTATTGTCATCATCGCTGTAATCAAATCATCATTTTTCACCCAAGCTTTATATCGCCATGTGCTAGAACTGGCTCTATTCTCTGCTTCACTTTTATCCGGATTCCAGGCTTGAGGGTCCGAAGCAATTTTACTGTAAGTGAAAAAATTACCCGAATCATTGGTGGTCATGCTGATTACATTGCCTTGCACATCTTCTAGAATAATTTCAGCACCGACCAATGGTTCACGAGCTGCTCTGTCTTTGTACAATGTACCAGCCATGGTAAACACAGATTCATGAGCTTTTCCGGTTTCTGAATGACAGATTCCACAGTCTTCACCAGTCATATGAAATTCATTTCCGGCAGTTTCATCTGCTTCGGCTTCATCGCTCAATTCACCATTATCCTTGCCAGCCACATGACCACTTGGTGCTTCAGCCCACTGCATTCCTTTGGGGGTGAATACTCTATCTGTGGCACTGAGCTGACCAAAAAATAAAATACTGCTGATTAAAAATGTTAATTTTGTGCTGAGTCGCATTATCTTTCTCCCGATGTTCTTTTTTTAATGATGGCCTGCATGTGGGTCTTCTGTTGAGACATGTGATTCATGATCGTGATCAGCAATAACCACGTCACTGCCGCCGTGTAAGTCATTCAACGCCACGCCACCATCATGTTTGTTGGAGCCTGGCGAACCTGCAAAAACACTGTGTTCGTCACTCGCCACAAAAGCACCATATTCAGCACTGGATATATTCTGAGGGAAAGCTTTAACAGCTTCTGCCACAGTTAATTCTTTTGTGGCATCTTCAACCAATAAATCTTCACCATGGAATAGATATACGTTACCAGTGATCAGTGATTTTCCATCTGCTCCGCCATCAGCCCATTTAGCACCCACGAGTATGTCATGCGTTCCGTTGCCATCTACATCGGGTAGAACTTTTATTGATGAGGCAAATTTATCATTAGCAGTTGCACCTACAACTTTAACTAATCGATAATCGATATTGTCTTCAAAATATTCTGACGGAAGATCATCTCCACCTTTGAAAATATAAAAACTGCCGGTGTTATCATAAACCGTTGGAGCACTGCGACGAGGATTGCCTACAATAATATCGCCAAAACCGTCGCCGTTCATATCGCCTGCAAAAGCAATCGTATATCCGAATCCGGAGCCGCCATGAGCCCCTCCATCGCTACGTATTTTTACATCAGGTGTTGGATCAGTTTCAATCTTGGTTTTAAGATTTGTGCCACCATAATATATAAACACTTTGGCATGACCATCCATTATAATATCAGCAATCCCATCGCCGTTAACATCACCGGTATCCACTGCCTTACCGACACTGGCATTGATCTTGTCACCCTGAATAATTACATCAGGTTGGTCTGAAAGTGTAGCTCCGCCAAAAAACACGTAAACAGCACCGGCTTGGAACTCTTCATGGAAAGTATAAGGTGCAGTAACGATGGCATCATTGATCCCGTCTCCGTTCACATCACCACCGGAAATAGCAAAACCAAATTTATCAAATGAATTTTCGCCTTTGAGTTTCGCCAGCAGATTAGGTGGGTTTTTACCACCTTGGTAGACATAGACGGCACCACTGATACTTGCTTGTCCTTCTGCATTGATTGCCCCTATGGCGAAGTCATCAATAGTATCACCATTGACATCACCCAAATTGGCGAACGAAAATCCGTAATAATCACCCGCATTTTCACCGGGTAAATAACTATTGATAGTTGCTGCTGGATTATTTGCATAATCAAGATAAATCAATGCTGCCCCAGATTTTTCACTGGAGGGTTTTGCTTCTGGTGCACCAACGATGAGATCCATCTTTCCATCTGCATTAATATCGATAATATCACCAGATGTTCCGGTGCGACTGGTTGTTAAATTAATAACACTGGATTTTGCCAGCGGATTACCATCTTCATTACTAGAATCACTGTTGCAGGCAACGATAAGACTCGATAGCAAAATGCTTACACTGACTTGCTTGTACACGAATACCCCCTTTGCTATTTTGTTTAGAAATCATCCTGGAGCCTGCCCGAGAATAGAAGGACTCCTGGTTTTGGATTAAAAGTATTCTATTCTCAGAACAATAGGTTGTCGTGTGGCATATTGCCGCGCGTGACAATTTGCCGCATGTGTTTGTGCATTGAGCTCAATAACGCGAAAACTTATATCGTGTACAAACTTCAAGGTTATTAATCGTTAAATTTTGACTGAAACGTTTATTGAAAAAGAAGACTATTATTACGCCAGCAAAATGTTGATCACATTTAGATTGGAGTGAAATCAACAATAAATGCTAACAACGATTTTTCGCCAAAGGCTAATATTTATGTATGGTTAGTATAAATGTTATATGCTTGAGCTGGTATTTATTTTAGAAATCAAGTTGTCGCTATTGCTGCTGATCCAGCAAAATCCAAGGGCAATCTTTCATATACAATGCTTGGGTAGATGAATGGTGCTGGATTTTGTGATTTAGATAAGGATATGGAGCTCAAAATATCAATTGATGTTTGATCAATATCTTAAGTCGTTAAAGTTACTTTCAGTTGCTGGGCAAGTGTGCAATTGAACGCTAGAGTCCTCTAAGTACAACACTATTAGCTTGCTTGCCTCATCTAAAATGGAAATAAAGTTAAATCTACTGCAATAAAAAAATGTGCTCGCATGACAGAAATATCTCTATCACTTTCATCCTCCAATAGTTTTGGTGTGGCTGACACACCAAAACCGATAATGCTTGGGCCGTTTAGATGAAATGTTCCATAAATCCCTGGTGATAGTAACTGCATAAGTTTGACTTTTTCCTGTGAGTCATAATCGCTAGATCGCCACGCGACGACCGTACCTAAATCGATAGCAGACAAAAAAACGCCTCCAGAGCGAAACCATTTATTGCCATCAGTAATGCCCATGCTCCTTGCTAACCAATTATTTTCTGGAAAAGGAATACTCATGTGTAAACCAAACGGTACAAAAATACTTCTCACTAAGCTTTTAGAGGCGTCATCAGATTGTCTATTCGTATAACGCTCCATTCCTATTGCTAGTCCAGCAAATGCTGTAAATGACGTCATTTTTCGTCTGAACTTCATTTTATAGCTACCGACAGGGGCAGCGGCGGCTTGAATAACTGTTGCTACTTCTTGTGTAGATTGTGCACTAGCAAGTTCTGTTATAAATGGAATTGAGGCCTTCACTACGTTCATGGATTTTTTATCAAAATGAGGTGAAACAGAGGTTGAATTCAATATTTCCAAGCCTGCCATTGCCATTTCCACTCGATCATGTGTTAAATATGCAGAGCCAAAGCGAAATATTTCTCTTACCTTCATGGCTTTACCCGCTAACTCTGAGAGTTGCTCAGGAGTAGCATTAAATTTTAAGATGTTATCGTGTTGATAACGATTAAAGCGGCGGGTGATATCAGCTATTAGAGTCAGCGTTTCTTCCAAGGCAACAGTGCGTGCAATGATACTTTGTTTTGGGTCAATAATTTTATTTTGAAAATCTGTTGATTCACCTTTCGCACTACGAGTCTGTTGAATAATTTCCACAACATGTGGAAAAAAATGTGAAATTTCACTTCCTAATGCTTCCAGTTCTCGATCCTCCAGGCATTGATCCTTGGATGCACTACATACTATTGAAAGGCGAGGTTTACTATTTTTGCGGAATAAAAGTTGCTCATCTAATGTTAATAATGCACCTGCTAATTGGAATCCATGAGTTATATTGTCACTTTGTAGCGAAGTATTAGCCTCTACAGCGTGAATAATGACAGCTGCTGTTCGCATAAGTGCAACCATGTTTTCACATTCCTCATCATCACCACAAAAATTCAGCATAGTAACCGCACGTATAAAATCTAATGCTGGTAATCCTCTGCGTGTTTCACGATAAGCTGCAAGAGCCACCCGAAACCCATTGACACTTACATTATTGTGAATAAATTGCTTTTTTTGGGCATAAAATTCATCGTCTGGATTTTTTTCGTAAAATTTATAACTTAAATACGCATGGCGGAAGGCAACATCTGGAATGTTTTCTAGATCAATCTTGGCTGCTGTCCTTAAATATGAACCTACAGAAGTTAATGAAAAACCGTAAATTTGTGATTTAAATACTTCACATAAATTTTCAAAATATTCCTTAACCAAATTCCTATTATTATCAATGTTTATATTTTCAGTATCGCTTAGCTTTTTAGAGGTATATTGGACTTTGTTTTCACAAAGATTATTATTCAATTCCTCTTGAAAAAATAGCATACTTTCCTCAGTCGCTCTTTCGACAACAAAATCAGCTAATCCTGCAACAAATTTTTCTTCTAATGACCCAAGACTTTGTGGTTCTCGACTTATTGCTATTGGTGCTTTAGGTTGTTCATAATCTCGTTTTACGTTTGATATATTGGCTTGTTCAACTCTTTGGATTCTCTTATTGGTTGATTTAGTTTCGGCTTCTAAAATAACTTTATCAATTTCCTTCGCAAACATATCACCCAAATTATGCACATTCTTTTTAATCAATTTTAGTCGGCGAATGGTTGGTGCATCCAACGGAAATGTAAACTGAATATGGCGAACATCTTTACAAGTTTTAGTTAGGTCATCATGCGAAAAGCCAAGTTTTGAAAAAGACAAATCATTCTCAGGCCTTTTTTCGCGTTTCACGATGTCCAATGCTTGGCATAGCATAAACAATTGCTGCGGGAAGTTACTTACTATTTTAGGTACATAGGGGAATTGAATGGATACAGAATATGCACTGGCATTGTTCGATATTAAAGTGAAAATCAACAAAGGAATTACTATCTTGAAAATATCTTTCATGTCCCTACACCAAATCATTCCATTCTTTATATAAGTATAGCACCAATTTAAAAGAGACTCTGAATTTATACATTTGCAATGTATGGCAGTAGTGGCGAAGAATCGTCAGATCAGGACGGTCAATAAAACTCCTGGACAGATATGGCGAGTAGAGGTAGCCAAGCTATTCTCAATTTCCGGTAGATTGTAAACTGCCATCTATTCGATACGTTTTGGAAAAAATTCGAGTTTGTTAATTAAGGAGTGTTTTTTTACTAAACTTTATTGCCAGTGGTTAATCTATATTCAAAGTGATTTCTTCCGAGATACCCCCTCAATTTTATTCAAAATATACTCCTCATCTGAGAATAAACAAGATGAATCTTTCTTTAGCTTGCTCACCGTAGTGTGATACTTTAATCAATAGAACAGCTAGAGAAATAAACTATCATGTGCGTGATTGCCTACAATTGTGTTTATTGTTTTGTGTTCGAAGCATCTTAAAAAAGTCGGTAAGGGTGTGGGGAATGGACAGTACTGCATAAGTGGGGATCTCATATCAATCCGGTAATAATCAATAACAAAAAAATAATTCCTTTATGAAACTTCTATTCTATTCTATTCTATTCGATTTTATTTCGAAAAATAGGACTCCAGAGCGACCGAGAAAAAGAGAACCAAGCTGTATTAAGAGAAAGCCTATCAATTATTAACAGCATCATGACATGAAATGTAAGAGCAAAAATATTGAAGTCATCATCGTGTAGTAGAAGCGTTAGATAGCATTATTCAGGCCAGTCCAAATTTAAAAAATCCAAGGTGCAACACGATCCATATTTCAATTGTTTGTATTTGGTAAGCTCAAAAAATTGAATTGATTTTTAACTTGGAATAAGTTATGTTTTTCCAGACTTTTCTTTCTAAAACCCTGGTATGTTTAGGATATTTAGTTAGTAATGATGTTAAAGATTCTTTGTTTAGCGCCTACCTTTATCACTTTATATAATTCAAATTATTTTAGTTTCGTAAATAGGTGTGTGTATTCTACCTATTGTGATGGGTTTGGTTTATTGAAACAATAAAATCCAAAACGTTTATAAACGTGCAAGCAGTTTGAGTTGAATAAACCTGTTTTTGCGGACTTCTTGAAGCAAGATTGAGCTTATATAATTTGCTAAGAGAAGCTTATATTTATTTAGGAGCGAACTATGAATTATTCAGATAGCGTCGGGGAAGCAGCAGAATCAATGCGTTTAGTTGTACCGCTTATGTCAAAATACGAAATCCCCATTGATCCTATGAATTACGCTGTTTGGTACGAATATGTTTCGGGAAAAAACCAGGGGCTCACAGGCGCCATTAATCAGATTGTTAAAAAAATTGATAAATTACCCTTGGAAGTAAACCGAGAGCTATTTAATCGCTTTATTGCTATGCATACAGAATCTGATTTGGATGAAGTGCGTAATGGACTGCGAAAAATCCTCACCGAAATTTTGAAGAATATTATTGAAACTGGGGATGAGACTTCTCAATTTTCCGATTTACTACAACAGTCCTCAAGTCAATTGAGAGATGTCGAGGCTTCAGATGCAGTGCAAGAAGTCGTGGATTTAATCTTGACAGAAACAAGAAAAATGGAGGATTCTGGCAAACAGTTAAAGGATCGATTGTTAGAAAGCACCAAAGAGATAGAAGAATTACGCCTGGAAATGGAAAAAATTCGTGAACAAGCTTCTGTGGATATGCTGACTAAAGTTGCAAACCGGCGAGTTTTTGATGAAACATTGATGACCCAATGTAAAGAAGCTGAAGCATCTGAGGAAGCGTTGTCACTCGTAATAGTTGATGTGGATCACTTCAAAACAATAAATGACACCTACGGACATTTGGTAGGTGATAGTGTAATTAAAACCGTTGCAAAAATTTTAAAAGAGAATATTAAAGGTAAGGATCTCGTTGCTAGATTTGGGGGAGATGAATTTGTTATTATTTTACCCAATACAAACCTGGAAGGTGCGATGTCACTGGCAAATAGTATCTGTGCAACTGTAGACAAAAAACGATTTACTCTAAAAAATAAGGGAGAGCGTATAGGTAAGGTCACTTTATCAATGGGAGTCACTTGTTATAATGCAGGGGAGTCAATAGAAGATTATCTTGGTCGAGCTGATGTCGCTTTATATCGTTCCAAAGAAGCAGGTCGCAACCAAGTTAGTAGTGCCTGATTATTTGGAATAAATGCAGATATGCAAAATATAACACCAATCTAAATGAGTCACTGAAATCATACATTTAAATGTATTGTGAAAGTGGTGAAGTATTTTGAAAAAACTTCAGAGTTTGATCTGAGTGTGATTCGGGCTGGATTAAAAATCCAGCCCGAATCAATTAATGAGCAATTGCTATTACTACGTATGTTTGGCTTACTTAGTAACTAGAAGCTACGACCTAGAGGGGAACATTCCATCAGTGACTATGCAGTACTTAATGACTAAGTAAGGTTGCATATTCCAGATAGGAATGCCAGCTCCAGTAGCGCTTACTTGAACAGATTCAGGACTCAAGGAAACGTTGGATGAGCTTGTGGTGTAGTTGCTGTTCCCCGCCGAATTAGCAGCTAATACTGTATTGGTAGCAGGAGACGGTGAATCACCTGATGCTGTGCTCGCGTTGATAGTCGCTGTATGACTATGTGATGGCAGTTGTGACTCAATCAAAGTTATAGTCTCAGAACCTCCGGTTTCGCCTCTATATTTAGGAAATATGCCGTTAGCAATGCCCTCACCAACGGGAACTCTACCTTGGAAATTGGGTAACTTAAACGTAGTCATTCCATCTCCACCATAATAAGTGCCGAGTAGTGCATATAATGTCATGTATTGATTGACGTCTAAAGTTTGGCCATTCGCTTCCAAAGTGCCTGCAGGGCAAAAGCTGAAGCCAACCATCTTTATTTCACCGATATAATCCTCAGCTTTTACTGTTGAGAATACACATAATCCAATTAACCATGTTAAAACCAGCGCCGATAGACGGGTGCTCGTTCGTGCTTTAAATTTCATTTTTATTCCTCCATGATGAATTAATTGATAAGCTACTTTCCTAAGGGCAAAGCAAATTATATGTTAATGTAATATTCAACATACTGCTTTCTGGGGCGCCCGTAATGTTTCGGTTTACTGAAGTATCCAGGCAACCTTGTGAGCTAAGGTTGGATGCTAGGCTGTCCAAAGAAGAGACGTTTAATATGCCTGCAGTGAAAGGTTGAGTGACTGTAATGTCAGCGTCATCGTAGGATGCGGTGCAAGAAGTGGATTTCCCGGTAATTTTGCAATGTCGAAGGACATTTTGCTGTTCTTCTGTGTCACCATTGACGTAAGCAACTATCGCGACGCATTTAGTGCCGCTGGTATTAGGGGCTTTTCCTTTAGAATTGACTGCGTTTACATTACAGCTAAATTCTGTTGCCGAAAATGTAGCCCCGCTAGCGAAAAGTCCAACAATTAATAGAAATGATTGCAACAGTAAAAAACATGTGCCTTTATTCATAATAACCTCCATGTATTTGTTATTGCTGTATTAGCAAAGGTAATTATGGATGCTTATGTTAGTTTGTCAAGTCAATTATGGGGAAGATAAATAATTGCTAAAAGCATCGAATGCCAAAATCACAGCCACTATATTTTACTATTAGTGTTGGTCTTTATTCATTTTTTTAATGGTATGAAGATTAATGTTAGAGTGTATGTGAGTGTTCATGTAGGCTTTCGCTGGGTGTCTCAAGCATTCCTTCGCGAACAATAAATTCAACAATGTCTTGCACGCCGGATTTTTTTTTCAGATTGGTAAAAAAATAGGGTTTTGAGTCTCGCATACGTTTGGTGTCTCGATCCATCACTTCAAGTGAAGCGCCAACCATGTCTGCCAGGTCTATTTTGTTGATAACGAGAAGATCTGATTTGGTGATGCCTGGTCCACCTTTACGGGGAATTTTTTCACCGGATGCAACATCGATAACATAAATAGTTAAATCGGCGAGTTCCGGGCTAAATGTCGCACTGAGATTATCACCACCACTTTCCACAAAGACAACATCCAGTGTTTTGAATTTTAATGTTAAATCTTCCACTGCCGCGAGGTTCATCGAAGCGTCTTCACGAATAGCAGTATGAGGACAACCACCAGTTTCTACGCCAACAATTCGGTCTGCATCTAATGCTTGTGCTTCGGTTAACAAACGCTGATCTTCTTTGGTGTAGATGTCATTAGTGACGACGGCGATTTCAAAATCATCACGCATGGCTTTGCAGAGGTTTTCGAGTAAGGCTGTTTTACCTGATCCCACAGGGCCACCGACGCCTACTCGCAATGGCAATTTGATTTCTGAATTCATAGTTTTCTCATCATTTAAATACTTTGTTATCAAGAACGAAACAGGCGTGTGTATTGTGTTTCATGTAAGCTACTGGCAATGGCTAATGCCGGTGTACTCGCTCCGATATCTTCATCGTCTACGGACATTGCGACATCAACCGCATCAGGCAATAGGCAACTTAAGCGATGAAGTGTTATTTGCCCATCACTTTGGCCAAGTGGAATTAATTTAATCGCAACAGTTATTGCGTTTTCCAGCCAGCTCCAGACATAACCTAATAGGGTTTGGCGGTGATCTATCCCCCAATATTTTGCCGCCAATGCAAAACTTGATGCTTGTGAATTTAATAATGCATCTCTCCACTCACGAAGCTCAGGCCAGGATGAAGCCTCAGGGAGTTTATTGAGTACTGAGAGCAGTGCTCTAGCTCGATTCAACTCTTCTTGTCTGAGCTCCTTGCTTTCGCGACTGACTAATAGTTGTTGGCTCCAATGACTAAATTTTATAAAATCATTATTTTGACAAGCATCAAAAAGACGTAATAGTATCGGCAATTCAAGCCAGACCAGACTATCTTTCAAAACTGACTCTAACCACTCAGACAAATTTTCAGGATTGCTGATCCAGCCGGCTTCAACGCTCCACTCCATGCCTTGTGAATAGGTAAAGGAACCGATGGGCAGGGTGGGGCTAATAAGTTGGAATAGACGTAGGTTCGCTAGATCTGAAGTCATTGTGTTCCAGTATATAAAAATGAATAGAAGTAATCATACTGCACGGCGTATGTTTGAGAATGAGGTTGATACACTGTATTGAAAACTTCTATTCATGGTGATGATGACCGTGGCCTTGCTGTTGATAAGCACCAGCCTCGGGTTCGAATGCGGCTTGTTCAACAAAAACTTCCAGCCCCATTTGTTTGAGCATTTCGTCTAGCACTGCGTCATGTTGATAACGCAGCCAGTCTTGTTCAATTTGTAAGGGCACATGTCGATTGCCTAAATGATAAGCCGCTTTTGCTAGCTGTAAAGAGTCATTGCAATATATGGTAGAAACTTTCTCTTTTGCGGCAAGCACTTTTATAATAATGCCATCTGCACTTGATAAGAAATCACCGTTACGTAACAGTGAACCTCTGTCAAGAAACAAACCGGCTTCCCGACCATCATCCAGTTTCACTCGTGCGCGACTGCGAATACGAAATTCGATAGGTAAGCTTAAGGTCATTTCAAATGCTGACGCTTGTTTGAGTTTTTGCGTTAGCTTAATCAAAATAAAAAATACCTTTGTGCCATGGGGAGAATATCGGCGGGTTCACAAATCAGTAACTCACCATCAGCACGTACCTGATAAGTTTGTGGATCAACTTCAACCTCGGGTAGATAGTCATTGTGAATCATATCGCTCTTTTTTACGTTTCTGCAATTTTTAACAATACCAATTAAATTGGCAAGACCATATTGTTCAACAATGCCGTGATTTTTTGCAGATTGGGAGATAAAAGTCATGGTTGTTGAATTTCGTGCGCGGCCGAATGATCCAAACATGGGGCGATAATGTACCGGTTGTGGGGTTGGGATAGACGCATTTGGATCGCCCATAGGGGCCATGGCGATCATTCCACCTTTTATCACCATACTGGGTTTTACACCAAAAAAGGCAGGCTTCCATAATACTAAGTCAGCAAGCTTTCCTGTTTCAATCGATCCAACTTCGTGACTGATACCGTGGGCGATAGCTGGGTTAATGGTATATTTTGCAATATAACGTTTTACACGTTGATTATCATGTTCAGCGGGGTCGCTTCCCAAGCTGCCACGTTGTACTTTCATTTTATGTGCGGTTTGCCAGGTTCGAATAATCACTTCACCCACACGGCCCATGGCTTGAGAGTCGGATGCAATCATAGAAAAAGCACCAAGGTCGTGAAAAATATCTTCAGCAGCAATGGTTTCTCGACGAATCCGTGACTCGGCAAAAGCGACATCTTCGGCAATGCTGGGATCAAGATGATGACACACCATTAACATATCGAGATGTTCGTCAACGGTATTAATTGTATAGGGACGAGTGGGATTAGTAGAAGAGGGCAACACATTACTAAAACCACAAGCGCGTATAATATCGGGTGCATGACCACCCCCGGCACCTTCTGTATGATAGGTGTGTATGGTACGATCTTTAAATGCTGCGATGGTGTCTTCAACAAATCCAGATTCATTCAACGTATCGGTATGAATTGCTACCTGTACATCCATCTCCTCAGCAACAGACAGACAATTATCAATGGCTGCTGGTGTTGTTCCCCAGTCTTCGTGCAATTTTAATCCAATAGCACCGGCTGTTACCTGTTCTTGCAAAGCATCAGGTAGGCTGGCATTTCCTTTTCCTAAATAACCTAAATTCATGGGGAAGCTATCTGCCGCTTCCAGCATGCGTCGAATATTCCAGGGACCGGGGGTTACCGTTGTTGCATTTGTTCCGGTGGATGGTCCGGTGCCACCGCCTAACATTGTTGTAACACCTGAAGCGAGTGCTTCTTCGATTTGCTGCGGGCAGATAAAATGGATATGAGAATCGATGCCACCAGCAGTGACAATGCTACCTTCACCGGCAACAACATCAGTACCAGGACCAATGAGTATACTTACACCAACTTGTACGTCTGGGTTTCCTGCTTTACCTATTCCAACAATACGTCCATCTTTGATGCCGATGTCCGCCTTCACAATGCCCCAATGATCAATAATCAATGCGTTTGTGATTACAAGATCGACAACTTCATCGGCTGTTGCCTGGCATTGCCCCATACCGTCGCGTATTACTTTGCCGCCACCAAACTTTACTTCATCACCGTATTGCGTGAAGTCTTCTTCTACTTTTATCCACAGTTCCGTATCTGCCAGGCGTAAACGATCACCCACTGTAGGGCCATACATTTCGGCATAAGCTTGTCGAGACATAGTTGCCATTATTTTTCTCCTGTTTTATCTAGGGGCCCCATAACTTTGCCTTGAAAACCATAGATAACTCGTTTACCCGCAAAAGCGACCAATTCAACACTTCGGGTTTGACCAGGTTCAATACGCACTGCCGTACCAGCGGGTATGTTCAGACGAAAGCCTAGTGCTTTTTCTCGATCAAATTTCAAGGCGTTGTTGGTTTCATAGAAGTGATAATGAGAGCCTACCTGTATCGGGCGATCACCGGTGTTGGCAACTTCCACAGTGACGGTTTCCCTGCCAGCATTTATTTCAATCTCACCTGCTTTAACTTTCATCTCTCCCGGTATCATTTGTGTCTCCTATACTATCGGATCATGCACGGTGACGAGTTTTGTGCCGTCAGGAAAAGTTGCTTCGACTTGCACTTCGTGAATCATTTCAGGAATTCCTTCCATAACATCTTCTCGTGTCAAAATCTCTCGTCCTTCGCTCATTAGCTGTGCAACACTTTTTCCATCCCGTGCACCTTCCATAATGGCGGCGCTGATAAAAGCAATGGCTTCGGGGTGATTAAGTTTTACGCCGCGAGCCAGGCGTCTTTCTGCCACTAATGCTGCAGTAAATAAAAGTAATTTATCTTTTTCTCTCGGAGTTAATTCCATTAATTGTTCCTTCTCAGGTAAACCAAATACGAGGCAATATTGGTTCTTTTTTGCATAGCAGTGGACGTAGAGCTTGCCATATGGGAATCATCACAGCTTGTAGTTTTTCGCTACTATTGCCTAGTGCTCGAAATATAAGAATATCATCTAGCAGTGTAATTCCAACAGGAAAATTTGGTGCTATATTTTCTACAATTGTACGTGCTAATTCTAAGTGTTGTTCGTTACAGCGAGTGCATAAAAATATCGCGTTCATTGGAAATCCGCGTAATCCGGCTGCTGCATACAGTTGTCGTTGTTCAAAAACACGTTGCCGCTCAATAAGTAAAGGTTTGCCATCACGCATAATTCGCAGGGAAGCATCTAATTTGCCGAATTCAAAAAGCTCTTGATTAGCTGGTCGGCCCAGGCAATTGATATCCCAACCCATAAAGCAGGAATCTTGTTCAAGATTGATTTGGGTTTGAAGTTTTACTTTTGCACCGGGAAAGAGAATATTTTCTTGAGGAAACCACTCGAGTGTACTGTTGTTGCCTATGTTCAGCGTTTGTGTAACTTTGGCAAATTCTCCTGCACTACGATAAAACTTGGTGGCGCCGGGTGTGGTGATTAAAGCGTGGCTGTGTTCTCTTGTATCAATGTCAATATTTAAAAAATCACTTCCCACAACACCGCCGGGAGGATGTAAAAGATAGACATGGCAGACTTCATCTTCAGGATAAAAAGGGCGTTGCACACGTAATGGGCCTAGGTGTCTGCTGGAGGCAAGAACTGTTTTGCTGGCTTTATAGGCAAAGCTGAGATCTAATTCTGCTCGCCAACCAGCAGTGTTTTCTATCGCCGCTGCGGTATTCATACTGTTAGATATTCCTTGATCAGCTCTTCATTTAGTTCACTAACCAATCCGCTGGCTTTAGTACGGCCGCGATCTAGTATAGAAAAAGAATCGGCAACTTTTCTAACAATGGGGAGTTTTTGTTCGACTATTAGTACAGTTAAACCAATTTCGGTATTAAGTTTACGAATGACGTCGCCAATTTCAGCAACAACATTGGGTTGAATACCTTCAGTTGGTTCATCAAGGATCAGAAGCTTTGGATCTATCACCAATGCTCTACCAATAGCTAATTGCTGTTGTTGGCCTCCTGATAAATCACCACCACGGCGACCTAGCATCTCTTTAAGCACCGGGAACAATTCATAGATAAATTCAGGGATATGTTTTTTTTTGTCAGGGCGCATAGGTAAACCGATTCGTAAATTTTCTTCCACAGTCAGCATGGGGAAAATTTGTCGGCCCTGAGGAACATAACCGATGCCAAGTCTGGCCCGTTGTTCCATCGCGAGTTTGGTAAGATCTGTTTCACCATAATTTATAATGCCACTTTGCAGCGAAAGTTGTCCCATAATGCAATTTAATAAAGTGGTTTTTCCTACACCGTTGCGTCCCATTAAACATGTGCATTTACCTTCTGGAACTTCCAATTCTACATCCCATAAAGTATGGCTTTCACCATAAAACTGATTCAAACCGGAGATTTTTAACATACTCATTCTCCTAAATAAACTTCGATGACGCGCTGATCATTCTGAACGTGATCCATCGTACCTTCTGACAAAACGCTACCTTGGTGTAATACTGTTACTTTTTTTGCAATTGAGCGAACAAAATCCATGTCATGTTCTACGACAACCACAGAATGTTTGCCGGCAAGTGATGTAAGTAACTCTGCTGTGCGATCCATCTCTTGATGTGTCATTCCTGCAACGGGTTCATCAACTAAAAGTAATTGAGGTTTCTGCATAAGTAACATGCCGATTTCTAGCCACTGCTTTTGTCCATGAGAGAGTTTTCCGGCCAAATCGTTACGAAGCTCAATCAATCCGATGGATTGTAATACTTCGTCAATGTGATCGGCTTGTTCTGCAGTGATTTTTGTGCGAAGCAATGTCCAGACTGATTTATTTTGCGCCATGGCAAGTTCGAGATTTTGTTCGACGCTGAGCATCTCAAAGACAGTAGGTTTTTGAAATTTTCTGCCAATACCTACTTCAGCTATTTCAGCCTCGGATAATTCCAACAAATCAATTCGTTGACCAAACCATGCCATGCCTGCATCAGGGCGCGTTTTCCCAGTAATAATATCCATCATGGTGGATTTTCCTGCGCCATTGGGGCCGATGATACAGCGCAATTCTCCCGCTTCGATATACAGGTTGAGATCGTTGATCGCTTTAAAACCATCGAAGCTGACAGAGATATCTTCGAGATAGAGAATAACATTATGGCTTAAATCGAGCTTTGGCGCAGCTTTGGGGGTTAAAAAATCGAAGACTTGATCTCGTTGCATAAATTTTTGTACACTGTTTTTGCTTTTCGTGCTTTGGTTTTTTACGTTCTGGTTCTTCATGCTTTTGCCGCCTTATATTTTTTCATTCCTGTAATACCTTTAGGAAGATATAAAGTCACTAAAACAAACAGAGCGCCGAGTGCAAAAAGCCAAACCTCTGGAAGTGCTGCTGTAAAGTATGTCTTGGAGTAGTTGACTAACAAAGCGCCAATTACTGCTCCATACAATGTGGCGCGCCCACCGATGGCGACCCAAATAATAAGTTCTATTGAGTTGAGTGGGGAAAACTCATTGGGATTGATAATGCCAACTTGGGGTACATAAAGTGCGCCAGCAATACCAGCTAACATTGCTGAAAAGGTGAAAATCCAGAGTTTTGCATTTTCCACTTTGTATCCGATAAATCGAGTCCGTGTTTCTGCATCCCGTATTGCGACACATAAAAGCCCTAGACGCGAACTGACAATATAGCGGCAACTTAGATAGCCGAGCGCAAGTGCGACAGCGGAAGCAATGAATAAAGCGTTACGAGTAACATCAGATTGTAAACTAAAACCGAGAATATCTTTGAAATCTGTCAGCCCATTGGCGCCGCCAAATCCCATTTCATTACGGAAGAAAGCGAGCATCAACGCATAGGTGAGTGCTTGAGTAATGATTGAGAGATAGACACCTGTTACACGAGAACGGAAAGCCAAATAGCCGAACACATAGGCAAGCAAACCGGGGACAGCCACAACCATTATTATTGCAAACCAAAATTGGTCGAAACCTCCCCAAAACCAGGGCAGCTCTTGCAAATTGAGAAAAACCATAAAATCCGGGAGCTCAGAATTTCCATAGACACCTCGATCACCTATCTGCAGCATAAGGTACATGCCCATGGCATAGCCTCCTAGTGCGAAAAAAGCACCGTGCCCCAAGCTTAAAATTCCGAGATAACCCCAGACCAGATCTGCCGCAACTGCAAGGAGCGCATAGGTGAGATATTTACCGAGCAATGTTACCGTATAGATTGAGATATGAAATACACTGGTTTCCGGTACCAGAAGATTGAACATCGGTATCGTCACTGTCGCTAATGCCAAAATAATGAGGAATATTTTTCCGCCACGGTCGTCTTGAAGAAATGCTAAACGATTCATGGTTTAATTCTCCGCTGCACGGCCGCGTTGAGGGAACAGTCCTCTCGGGCGTTTTTGGATGAACAATATAATGGCTATTAATACAAGAATCTTAGCGAGTACTGCTCCTGCCCAAGGTTCAAGAACTTTATTAATTACCCCGAGGCTCATTCCTGCCACTAAAGTTCCCCAGAGATTACCGACGCCGCCGAATACTACAACCATAAATGAGTCTATAATATAAGCCTGGCCGAGATTTGGTCCCACATTGGTTAATAGACTAAGAGCGACACCTGCTACCCCGGCGATGCCTGCACCTAAGCCAAACGTGAGCGCATCTACCCAATCAGAACGCACACCCATTGCTCTTGCCATGGCGCGATTTTGTGATACTGCTCTAACTTGTAGGCCAAGTGGTGTTTTTTTCATGATCATGATAAGTGTAATGAACACCATGATGCAAAAAACGATGATATAGAGTCGATTCCACGTGAGTGAAAATATAGCATTAACATCGAGCGTACCGCTCATCCACTCGGGAGTAATGACGGTTCGATTGAGTGGAGAAAATATAGAGCGAACGGCTTGTTGTAAAATAAGGCTGATGCCAAAAGTTGCTAATAAGGTTTCTAGCGGGCGACCATATAGATGACGTATCACCGTCCGTTCCATCAGAATTCCAACTAGCCCGGCAACGATAAACGCGGCAGGGATGGCAACTAAAATTGACATGCCAATAGAATCTGGCATAAGCAGCTGAATAACATAAGTGGTGTAAGCACCTATCATAATAAGTTCGCCGTGGGCCATGTTTATTACGCCCATCACGCCAAATGTGATCGCTAAGCCTAATCCTGCAAGTGCTAATACAGATCCTAAGCTTAAGCCAAAGTAGAGGGTTTCCATGTGATCATAAAATTTAACTTGTGACTTGATTGATTTTAGCGATTCTTGAGCGGCAGCTATTATCGTGGGATTGTCACTTTCTTCAACCAGTTGATTCAATGTATTGCGAACAATCGGTTCTAAATTTCCATCGAGTTTTTTTATTGCCACTAACGTGATGCTATCATCGTCGGAGGACAGTTCGCTGATTGTGAGAGCGAGTTGCATTAATGTTCTTATATTGACATCATTTTCTTTGGGCAGATATTCATTCAGTAATGCAACATTCCCAGGTGTTATTTTTTTGAATATTTCTTCAACCGCAGATTTTCGAACGGATGGGTCAGCGTTACCAAGTTGCAAGCTCGCAATTGATTGACGCAACTTTCCTCTAAGTTTGTTGTTGATGGTTACTTTTTTGTAGCCGCGTTTTTTCGGGATAATGGATATTTCGCCGCTGAGTACATCTTCTAAATGATAACCATCATCCCGTTGGTTGAAATAGAAAATAGTTTTGTCTGATTTTCGATAGTAGATATTTCCTTCCAATAGTGATTGAAGGATCTTAATAGTTTGTGGTCTATTACTTTGTGTGATTTTTTCAATGGCTTCACTTTTCGCTTTGTTGTTTCTATCACTCAATTGCGCAAGAGAAGCTGATAAATCACTCGAATTCGCGGATAAAATTGGAGATAAGAACAAGCTGATAATTAAGACAAGGTACTGCATAAACTGAGGCCTTATGTTTTTGGTAGATGGAATTCTTAGCATATAAGTATTATAGGATTTGCATTGCTCGTGATATTTTAGATTGATAACATTATTTTATAAGGCAAATAGACACCCCAAAATGGGGGTGCCTATTTTTTTAGATTGAGATGGTTTGTTTAAAAAATACTAGAAGTTTTGACCACTACATTTTTTAGTTTTAACGTTGTAGTTTCCACAAGACATTGGCGCACGCCAGTCAGAGATAATATCTTTTGAACCGGGCAAGAAATCTGACCAGGCATCGCCAGCTACTGTGCCCGTTGTTTGCCACACAACATCAAACTGACCATCATTTTGAATTTCACCAATTAACACAGGTTTAGTAATGTGATGATTAGGCATCATCGTTGATGTGCCGCCAGTTAAGTTTGGTACAGATACACCGATGATTGCTTCGCCAACTTTATCAGGATCAGTCGTTCCCGCTTTTTCAACCGCTTCTACCCACATGTTGAAGCCGATGTAATGCGCTTCCATGGGGTCGTTTGAAACACGCTTGTCATTTTTTGTGTATTTTTGCCAGCTTTCAATAAATTCTTCATTTTCTTCTGCATCAACACTCATAAAGTAGTTCCATGCGGCGAGATGACCAACCAAAGGTTTGGTGTCAATGCCAGATAACTCTTCTTCACCAACAGAGAACGCAACAACAGGAATATCTTCTGCAGAAACTCCTTGGTTGCCCAGCTCTTTATAGAAAGGAACATTAGCATCGCCATTGATTGTAGAAACTACTGCGGTTTTTTTACCGGTCTTTCCAAATTTCTTGATGTCAGAAACTATCGATTGCCAATCAGAATGACCAAACGGCGTGTAGTTGACCATGATATCTTCATCTTTAACGCCTTTTGCTTTTAGATAAGCTTTAAGAATTTTATTGGTCGTGCGTGGATAAACGTAATCAGTACCTGCCAGTACCCAGCGTTTGACGCCAATATCATTCATTAAATAGTCAACTGCGGGGATAGCTTGCTGATTCGGTGCGGCACCGGTGTAAAATACATTTTTTGAAGACTCTTCTCCCTCATATTGAACAGGGTAGAATAATAAGCTGTTCAACTCTTCAAATACTGGTAAAACTGATTTTCGTGATACTGATGTCCAACACCCAAACACGACATCGGTTTTTTCTTTTGAGATTAATTCACGTGCTTTTTCAGCAAACAACGGCCAGTTAGATGCAGGATCAACAACGACTGCTTCCAACTTTTTGCCTAGCACACCACCTTTTTTGTTTTGCTCTGCAATTAACATTTCCATCGTGTCTTTCAATGTCGTTTCACTGATCGCCATGGTGCCGGACAGAGAATGCAATACGCCGACTTTAATGGTGTCAGCGGCTAACGCGTTCCCCATTCCCGCTAAAACAAGAGCCATTGGCAGCACACATTTTTTCAATCTTATGTTTTTCATTTTTCCTTACTCCTGAACTTATTATTAATAAAAATGATTTCTTAGAATTGTTGTTGCATGCCAAATGAAATTGTTTTAGCAGTGTCGTCTCCGTCCGTTACGTTGACATTGAAGCGTGAGTTATGGCCGTTAATCACATAGTTCAAGCCGAGTTCGGTTAAATCACTTGAATCACCAGCGCTTGGATCTTTGTTAGTGTATCGGGCATAAGGCTGAACTTTTCCTTTACCTATTGGGCTACCATGCAGATAAGCGATTGTTGCGAAGTAAGCTGTGCCATCAAATAATTTGAAGGCAGTATCGTCAGCTAAAGCAGCAGCACTTAAATCGGCTTCAAAAGATTTGTATTCGCCTTCGATAGTGAGAACGTTGTTACCGAGTACTTTTTCAAATAAAACATCAACAGCAACGCCCATAAAGTCGGC